>JANYDJ010000074.1 GCA_025363675.1 Flavobacteriaceae bacterium
GTGGGCGTATTTCATCCACGGTCTGCAGTGCGGATGGTTGTGCGGATGGGCAGAATCACCTTTGCAAACAAAAACACTTTTGAATACTTTTTGTGTAAAAAGTATTGCCCCCACGGCGAGTGGACGGCTTTAAAACAGATCATGTTGGTCATAATTTTACGTAATAATATCAAAAAAAATACGGTACCCAAAAAGGATGCGAGCTAAACGCCTATTCCTATTCTTTTTTTAATTTGTTATATTTTACTATAAAGATACCATCATCTACAAGGTTAAGATTAATCCATTTAGTAGATTTCTCAAAATTTTCGACATATTCTCTATTTAAGAATATATTGAGAACTTTAAAGCAGTCTAATATTATTCTAAGCAAGTGGCTTTTTGCTTTTTCAATATCTTTTTTTATTGTTAGGTCAGTCGCATTTTCATGATAGCATCGAGCAATGTGGTCATTGAAAGACCTTATTTCATTAAAAATCTGAACAGGCATTTGCTCCCATTTAGATTCAACATCAGCCAATAGTGGCTTTATTTCTTTATTGTAAACGTCATAAAGTTCTTGTATTCCATCATAATGATTCTTTATAATCATATATGGACACTATATTTTAGAAATCATTTTGTCAATCCAAGAATTGCTTATAAGTCTATGTAAATGTATATAAACACTCCCCCTTGCTGCTAATACTGAGGTGTCTAAGTATCCTACCTCTAGCTTTTTACCTATTCTTTCTTCGATAGCTTTGTCAATATCGTCAGCAGCCATCATCGGTAATTCCTCAGGGTCAATACCTGTTGATTTCCTGATAGATTCTTTTGTTTTAGCATTTAGTGTGAACATATAAAGAAATATAAAGTGTTTTGAGTCTTAAAAAACGGGGTGCAAAGTTAAGGGATATCAACAAGTTATCAAATATATTTTTTAGTATTAGTAATTGACATAGCGAAATAAATATTGTGGGTTCAATGTTTAAAGTTTATTTATGCACGCTCATAAAATTGACAAATCGCTGTAAAGGTACTAAAAACAGATATCTATGGAACTGTAGTTATCCACCAAAACAAAAAAGCGACTGTCATTTTTTATCCTTTTTTTAGAAAAACATAGGTTGTCCTTTAAGACTTTTGTGGGGTTTGTCCAATTTTTATAACAGTTTTTACTATTGTGTCTTTAAGTTCAACGGCACGCATAATGAAATGTTTCAAAATATAGGAATTTTATAACAAATAAATTAACTTTTATATCGCTTTGCCCTATACACGAGGGGTTGTGTACGACCTAACATAAGACTCGGTACGGCATGTTGCGGGGAAAATGTATACCCTATTGGCAATGTCCAACCCTCTTATGAGTTCTTTCGCTTTGCTGATTTCCAAATCTCCCCCTGTCCGAAAAAAGCTAATCCTGAACCTTTTTGAAACGCCTTGTACCCCTCATGATACACTGGTATATTATCGGCTCAAGCCAGACGGTAATTTATTATACCCCCAATTGAAACCCTATAGTGGGCGAACCTAAACCGGGTGAAGAACTAATATGTTCTACATCTTCCACAGTAAGTGTTTTTACCATTTCGGGTGTACGGTCTTCGGCTTTCATAGCAGCCAATCTTAAGTTTTGTTGTTTCACTGCATCGTCCATCAACTTCCGCACAGCACGGGCATTGCCAAAGAATTTATCACGCTGTGTCCATATAGTTTCTAATAGTTTATCGAGCATTGTCTTAGCATCGGCATCGGGTAATATACCACGCTCAGTAAGCATTTTAGAAGCGATTTGTTTCAGTTGTTCCAAGTCGTAATCTTCGAACACCATCATACGGTCGAAACGAGATTTGAGCCCGGGATTAGATTCTATAAATCGGGTCATAGGTTCTGTATAACCTGCAACTATTACAATAAATTCGCCACGGTTATCTTCCATACGTTTTAATATAGTTTCTACCGCTTCTTTCCCAAAATCATTATCACTGCCATGCAGGGCATAAGCTTCATCTATAAACAACACCCCGCCCATAGCTTTGTCTATAAGTTCTTTGGTTTTTAGTGCGGTTGAGCCTATATGGTTTCCAACCAATCCCTGTCTATCACACTCAACCAAATGGCCGCGTTCCAATATACCCAGTGCTTTATATATTTGGGCAAGTATCCTTGCCACTGTAGTTTTACCTGTTCCGGGATTACCCGTAAATACCGCATGTAAGTTGAGCAAACTGCGTAAATCTTTTCCTGTTTCTCTATAATACCGCACCAACTTTACCAGCTCGTCAATTTCTGTTTTTGTTTTGCCAAGTCCCACCATATTAGTAAGCTGCGTCATAGAATCACGCAGCAAATCTTCGTCAACGGGTATGGATGCAATTTCGCGGTTTTTCTTTTCGAATATGGGCATTAAATCTGCTACTTCTATCGCCATCAAGTTTTCTTTCGATAATTCTTCGGGGTTTGGCAATTGCATAATGCGTAATCCCAAGTTCATTTTGGCCTCGTCCAATATATTGTTGACCAAGCGTGCATTCCCGAAATTTTGGTTACGGGCACGGTATGCTTCTACCAGCTTCTTATACATAAATACTTGGGCATCGGGACTAAATTCGACCATGCGTTTTTGAGCAGCATATAATGCAATTTTTTCAAGCTCATCGGGTTTATAGTCGGGGTATTCAAACGTCATTTGGAATCGTGATTTGAGACCCGGGTTCGAATCTAAAAAATTATTCATTTGCTCAGGGTAGCCTGCCACTACAATGGCCAAATCGCCCTCTCCATCGCTCATTTCACGCACCAATACTTCTATAGCTTCTTTACCAAAATCCTTACTATCATCATCTTTGCGTGAAAGACTATATGCTTCGTCAATAAACAAAATTCCACCTCTGGCTTTTTTAATAGCCTCCTTGGTTTTGGGTGCGGTTTGGCCAATAAATTCTGCAACCAATTCACTGCGATCGGCTTCATATACATGCCCTTTGGTTAGCAGTCCCAAATTATGATATATTTTGCCAAGCATACGTGCCACTGTGGTTTTTCCGGTGCCTGGATTGCCAGTAAACACCGCATGCAAATTTATTTTATCGGTATCGGTAAATCCTTTTTTGCGGCGTAGTTTTATAAAGTTGAGATAGCTGGTATAATCGTGTACTTTCTTTTTAATTCCTCCCAAACCAATAAGGCCATTCATTTCACCCATCAGCTCTTCAAACGATTTGCTATTGTTAATTTCGGGCAGGGTTTTTTCTTGCAGCCTATTGCGACTGGGGGTAAAATATATTTGTTCGTCGTCAGTTATTTCCAATTCTTCGGCCCCAATTTCAAAGGGGATTACTGCTACTATTTGGTTCATAAATACCAACTCTACTGTATATATATCGTTGCTCCAACTTCCTTTTATATCGCTACCCCAACCCACAGTGCAGTGTATTTCTTCATCGCCAGGATATATAAACAATAGTTTGTCAACCGACCCTTTTAATTGGCCGCTCACAGTTTTAAAATTAAAAATGAGTTCGCATGCCCAGTAGTCATGTTCTTTTAATAAGTTTTTGGCATTAAGTTGCACCCACACATAACGCGTATCAACACTGTTAAAAGTTTTTAGATATACGCGGTCTTGCTCGGTAACATTGGCATCGGGCCCTTCATATATCTTAATCTCGTTGATATCGAAATAAGGATTGTCGTGGGCATTGGCAAGGCCGTTGTGTTCTACATAAAAACTGCGTTCGGCAGCCATTTTGTTTTCTATCCAAGCTTCCCACCGATAGGAGCCACGCTTCCAATAATTGCCTTTGTTTTTTACACCCCAACCTTCTCTTACAAATACTACACTGTCTTCTTTTTTTACTGTGCGGTCACAATTTAAATTGCAAATTTCTGCCCCATCAGGACCAAAACATTTCAGTCGGATATGTACATCCCAATCTTGTTCATCAAAAGATTTATTATAAAATGAAAGCTCACAATATATATAAGAAAGTTCGCTCTCATCATATACCAAACGGTAGTTCTTCTCATTATTCGCCAACCACTCCGTACTGGCAAATATCCGCAAATCCTTAAACTTGTGTTTCATATCCATAAGAACAAAATTAGGGGGAAATGGTTGCTTATACAAAACATTAAAAACACATAGGACACAAAGGCTATAAAGGGAAAATAGAAAAAAACTATGATCACTATGTGGACTATGTGGTTTACGTCCTTATTTTTGCGGCAAATTTTAAAATATGAATTTAAATAATATAACTGAACTACTTGGCGATCAAGCCGATTCGCTACTTGGCCATAAGGCTATCATCAGCAAAGATTTATTGCATACTCCAGGTCCTGATTTTGTGGATCGTGTGTTTGCCCAAACCAACCGCAACCCACAGGTATTGCGTAATATTCAAAACATATACGACCACGGCCGCCTTGCTGGTACAGGTTATGTGTCTATCCTGCCTGTTGACCAAGGAATAGAGCACAGTGCGGGTGCATCGTTTGCCCCAAACCCAATTTATTTCGATCCTGAAAATATCATTAAACTTGCCATCGAGGGTGGTTGTAATGCGGTTGCTTCTACTTATGGCGTGTTGGCTTCGTGCAGCCGCAAGTATGCCCATAAAATTCCTTTCATTGTAAAAATCAACCACAACGAAATTCTTACCTACCCCAACCGTTTCGACCAATTTATGTTTGGCTCGGTAGAGGAAGCTTGGAACCTAGGTGCTGCTGCTGTTGGAGCTACTATATATTTTGGTAGCGAAGAATCGTCACGCCAAATACAAGAAGTGGCGGCAGCGTTTGAGCGTGCCCACGAACTTGGAATGGCAACTGTATTGTGGTGCTACCTGCGTAACAACGGTTTCAAAAAAGACGGTGTTGATTACCACGCTGCTGCCGATTTAACCGGACAAGCAAACCATTTGGGTGTAACTATACAAGCTGATATTATTAAACAAAAATTGCCTACCAATAATGGTGGTTATAATGCTATTAATTTTGGCAAAACCCACCCAAAAGTATATAGCGAATTAAGCACCGATAACCCAATTGATTTGTGCCGTTACCAAGTAGCCAATTGTTACATGGGCCGCATGGGTCTTATTAACTCAGGGGGCGAAAGCAAAGGTGCTACCGATATGGCTGAAGCCGTAATGACCGCCGTAGTAAACAAACGTGCTGGTGGTTGTGGACTTATTTCTGGCCGTAAAGCTTTCCAAAAACCGATGACCGAAGGTGTTACTTTATTGAACGCTATTCAGGATGTGTACTTGGAGAAGGGTGTGACGATAGCGTAAGTTAGTATAAGGTATAAAGTAGCAAGTATAAAGTACTTGTTGCTGCTTCCGCTGGATTCCCTTAGCGATATAGTATATAATAGAAAGCCGTTTCAGTTTTTGCTGGGGCGGCTTTTTATTATTAAGGATGATGACAAAAGATGAATGACAAAACGAATTATCGGGAAAATCTTTGACTCATTTGGGCTCACTATGTTGGAATAGAAAACAAAAGCATTTAAAGTAAACCCTTTGGTTTGTCATCGTCGTTCAAAATGGTTTGGCTTTTCTAGGGTTAGGGTTTTCGACTTATGTTTGTGAACGAAATGGGCAATATTGGTTTTTTAAATAAGAACATACAATTTTTTATATAGGAATTATATAAGAGAGTACAAGCATAGCTATCATTATGAATTTAATATTGAACTGATTTAAACTTTTAGAATCACTAGAAAGCAAGCTATGTAGTGCCAGTTTATCCAAGAACATATTGATGTGTCGAATCGCACAAGCAGAGTTTTAAAACTGTCGATCCATGCAAAACAGCGTTCGTTTACGAACCTCCTATTATATAATTTCTGACAGAATTCTCTTTTTCGTCCCCGCTTTTTTTTCTTTCTGTTTCGGATATTTTCTTTAATGTTCGGCATTAATTTCCTACGTCTGCAACATCTTCTGAAGCTTTTACTATCAAAGCCTTTATCCGCATTTAGCACACTGTTTTCTACATGAATACCTTTATTCTTTAATTCATTTATCATAGCTGAAAACTGGGGAACAAGTTGAAATAAATCATGATGGTTTCCACTGGATATATTACCTAGTGCCATAGGAATTCCATTACCATCTGTTAAAACTAATATGTTTGATGTTCTCCCTTTTTTTCGATGCTGATAGCCTATCCCTTCGCCTGCTTTTTTGGCTAAGCTATGGGTGCCGTCGAGGTTCAAATTCTCGGTATCTAGTTTACACTCTTGAAACATTAAAGCAGTATCGAACATATTTTTAAATACATTTTCTTTGCTCCATTTACGATAGTAGTAGTAAACCAACTGCCATGAAAAAGAAGGCTTAAAGCCTTCAATATCAATAAATAAACAATGCCATTGGCTGCCTGTCTTTAGTTTGTGTAAAATACATTGTATGATTTCAACAGGATTAACTTGTGATGGAAACCCTCTTTTATTTTTTGGAATAAAGGGCAAAATGAATGTTTCTATTTCAACTTTTGTTATCTTTGCTAAATTGCTGTTCATTGGTGTGTATAGTATTGTTTCAACTATAATATACGACTTTTGAACAGCATTTTAAAAGTTTAAATCAGTTCGTATAAAGATGAAATTAAATGGTTGATGTATTTATATTATTTGGATACTAAGTGTATTCAATACAATTATAACTATCAAGAAAACATATTAGAATTTATTTCGGAGATGGATATTAATTTTGAAAATATAACGGCTGTTGATACTGGTAGATTAAGGGTGTTTGGGGAGAATACAGGCAATCCTAATCCATTAAAATATTTGAGTCCAGAAAGTGATACTTTATATTTTAGACTAACTTTTACAAATAAAAAAAACTATTGTACAAAATGTGAAAAAGGTAAGGGACTAATTCCATGGTCAAATTATTTGCCCATTGAGGTTTATTATTCCCAAAAGCAAAATAAACCACTTTTTATGACGGTTACAAGCGGCGATAATATAATGATTGAGTATAAATATATGGAAAGAAATCCTATTATTGATTCAGTTGAATTAATCTCACTATTGAATAATGAGCAATACAGAATAAATCCTTGGTTGATTGAAGGAGCTAAAAGAAGACATTATTTTAAATAAGTTCAGATGCCACGACTGAGCCAAAGCAATGGCGTATCCTGAGTCGTAGAATCGCACTATCTTTGCCCACCGAATAGCTTATGCAACCCCGAACCAAATACTATTTCGCCTCCGACTTCCACTTCGGGGTGCCCGACTATTATAGCAGTTTGCAGCGGGAGAAAAAATTGGTGAAGTGGTTGGAGGAAATTTCTGCTGATGCCAAGGAACTATACTTGGTGGGCGACTTGTTCGATTTTTGGTTTGAATACAAACATGCCATTCCAAAGTATTATACCCGTTTCTTGGGGCAGCTTGCACGGATGAGCGATGCAGGAATAAATATATATATATTCAGCGGCAACCACGATGTGTGGATGAAGGATTATTTTACTAAAGAGTTTAATATAGAAGTGCATCACCAGCCTCTTATAAAAACTATTGGAAACAAAAAGTTCTATATAGCCCATGGCGATGGATTGGGCCCCGGTGATTATGGATATAAGTTTATCAAAAAAATATTCCGCAATCCTTTTTGTCAGTGGTTATATAGGCAAGTGCATCCAGATTTGGGATACCGTTTGGCAAATTATTTTAGCAAAAGTAGTCGTAGTGTAAATGTAGATAGAGACAAAGTGTTTTTGGGCGAAGACAAAGAATGGTTGATTATATATTCAAAAGAACTTTTGAAACAAACGCATTATGATTATTTTATATATGGTCACCGCCATTATCCTTTGAAACTAGATTTGGGAAATAATTCCACCTATATAAATTTAGGAGATTGGATTACGTTCGCCGAGGCGAATACGTATGCCGTGTTTGATGGGGAGGAATTGGAGTTGAAGAAATATTGACAATAATAAACATAGTTCGTCATGCTGAATTTATTTCAGCATCTTATTCGGAACTTGTAGAGATGCTGAAATAAATTCAGCATGAAAGTGCAGAAAATTATAGTAGTTGAGGTAAGCACTACCTACTATCAAACACCCGCACCACTTCAATTAATATATTATTATTCAAATAACCGGCGTATCGGCTCACACTTGAGTGGTTGTTGTTTTTATTTGCCGATATAATACTTTCTTGCGATACAATTTGAACCAGCCAATTTGTCGAAAAGTTATAGGCCACAGAAAAATTCCACGCTATATCAATTCTTTTAAATGCATCACGGGCATCGTATTTTATAAAGGGCGTAAACTCAATATTTCCTCCCGCAAGAACTCCTATCACGGGTCCAGTGCTTACATAAAATTTGTCTTTATATATATAGGTATAAGTAAGTGGCACATCTATATATTGCAGTCGGGCTATTTCCCATTGGCCATTACCACCAATGGCTTGCCCCATATCGCCATATATTTTTTTGCTGCCCTTGTTTACATATTTTATTCCTATGGACCATAACATATTTTTCTTGAAAGGAAACTGTGTGGCCAAACCTGCGGTTAATCCGTTCTTATGATATCCACTCATCCCATCATTGTCTATTTGCGATAAACTAACTCCAACACTTGCTTTAAATTTTGCTTGTTGTGAATATATATTTGTTGGGAATATATATAATAGTGTGAGGAGGGAAATAAATAGTGTTTTATTATATAAGTTCGTTTCGGTGGTAGTCATTAGTCAATAGTCGTTAGTGGATAGTCGTTAGTCGTTAGTCTTTTTATCTTTTGTCTTTTATCTTTAACCTACCTACTATATACTAATTTCCCCCTTATATATGTTTCAATCACTTTCGCATTTCTGCATTGTTTAAATGGGGCATTCATTAAATCAGTATCCAGTATAATAAAATCGGCTTGTTTTTTGGGCTCGAGGCTGCCAGTATATTTTTCTCCATTTACACTATAAGCTGCCCATATAGTCATTCCCCGCAATGCTTCCTCTTTGCTTAGGGCATTCTTTATTTGAAAACCACCTTTGGGGAATTCATTGCTATCCATTCGCCACACGGCCGAGGTAAATGTATATAATGGATTCACATCTTCTACTGGAAAATCGGTGCCCAGTGCTATTACACCTGCTCCTTTTAATAAATCTTTATAGGCATAAGCAGTTTTTATACGTTGTTTGCCCAAGCGTTCTTCGGCCCAGTACATATCGCTTGTGGCATGGGTGGGTTGTACAGAAGGGATAATACCATATTTTTTAAACTTGCGTAAGTCATTCGTGTCAACCACCTGGGCATGTTCTATTCGCCACCTATATATATTTCTTTTTAATATAGGTTTTAGTTCTTCAATCAATCTGAAATAAAGGCGGGTAGCTGAATCGCCTATGCAGTGGGCATTGAGGGGGTATCCGTTTTCGGCACACCACAAAAATATTCTCTGAAGTTCTTTATAACTTGTCAATTCTAAACCGTACGATTTGGGTTTATCGGTATAGGGTTTTAATAATAAAGCCCCACGCGAACCCAGTGCACCATCTATATATACTTTTACTCCGTCCAAATGTAACTTATCATAATTTAAATCGGGATTTGCCGCGTGTGCATCTATAAAATCTTGAGTAAACAAGGGCATAGCATATATATTAATATCTCTCAAAAATTTGGAAACTTTATATAAGGTATCCATTTCCAAACCCGCATCTACTACACTTGTTAAGCCTGCCGCTATACATTTTTTCTCGGCTTGTTCTACGGCAAGTTTTATTTGTAAATCATTCATTTTGGGTATGGCTTTCATCACCAAATCAACAGCATTGTCAATTAAAATACCGGTAGGTTTATTGTCTTTTATTATAATCTCGCCGCCCACAACTTTACTGTCTTTTTTTATTCCAGCAAGTGCCAACGCTTTATTGTTTACCAATGCTGCATGGCCATCAATTCTTTTCAGTACAACAGGGATATCAGGAAAAAGTAAATTCAACTGTTCATTGGTGGGATATTCTTTGGTAGGCCAGTCATTCTGGTCCCAGCCACGGCCCATCAAGTATTTGCCAGCATGGCTCATATTATATTTTTTGCAACGTTCCAATACCTCATCATAGTTTTTTGTTCCCACCAAATCAACTATTTGCATACTCACTCCCAAACCAAAAAAATGGCAATGGGCATCTATAAAACCTGGATATATATATTTGCCTTTTACATTATATAATATAGAGTTTGGATATTTTGTTTTTAGTTTTTCAAATTTACCAGTTTCTAAAATCCTATTCGCTTTCTCATTCAAATCATAAGTTACTACTGCCATGGCATCACACTTGGTAAATTGGCTATCCACAGTATATATAGTTGCGTTATGATATATAGTGATGGTAGAATCGGATTGGGAGAAGGAGGGGAGAGTGGATATAAGAAAAAATAATAAAAGTGCTCTGCTGAAAAAATGTCGTCCTTCGATGAAACTCAGGATGACATTTTTTTTTGCCGTAATTGCGAGGAACGTAGCAATCTCCTTACTTGTATGCTTTAATAGATTAAGTTTGGGAGCACACGCCCAACGAGATTGCTTCGTTATTCCTCCTCGCAATAACGGCGATATATATAATACTATTTTATTCATTAATTGCAAAAAAGCTAAAGGCTGAATCGCCATAGTTTCGGGTTTCGGCATAGTGTTTTAAATTTTTAAAAGTGAGATTTTTATGATGTTCCCATATCAACATCCCATTTTCTTTTAACAATTCTTTCTCAAATATCAGACCTATTAAATCTTCTTGGTTAGGCATATCATAAGGTGGATCGGCAAAAATAATAGTGTACTGTGCTGGGCAGTTTTTAATAAAATGTAATACATCTTCGGTAACAGTATGTATTTGGGAGAGGCCCATTTTTTGAGCTTCACTATATATATATTTACAACACTTCGGATACTTGTCTACACATACTACTTCTGTTGCTCCACGGCTTGCAAACTCAAAAGCAATATTACCTGTGCCGCTAAATAAATCGAGTATAGTGAGCTGATCTATATAATATTTGTTTTCTAATATATTGAACAAACTTTCTTTGGCCCTATCAGTAGTGGGTCGCACTGGCAGTCCTGTTGGTGGTCTCAGCACATGGCCCCGATATTTGCCACTTATGATTCGCACAGGGGCAATGATAAAAGCGGGAAATATAAATGCTCGGGCAATTGGTCGAAGGCTTTATCGAAGCCAAAGTTTGCGGGGCGTTCCCCCAGTTCGGTAAACATGATATAAGTGTTCAGCAAATCTTTAAACTCATCGAAACGGTTAATAGTGCCATACAGTTTCAAAGGTTGCGTTTTGGGCGACAGTTCAAAATGCTCGTAGCTGGCCAATATATAATATAATATATCTTCGATGGTTTCGTACTCAAACGAATTGCAAAAAATAAGTTTGTTGTTTTTGGTAATTACTATATGAAAAAAATCGGGATTTATATGTGCCGTAAATTCTGTTTCATCATTACTGTTCACCATTAAGCCCGATAAAAGGGCGGTGGCATAATGTGTAACTTTTGCTTGCGGAAAATATTGAGTGATGATTTCTTTAAGTAGATTTGATATTTTAAAAACATGGAGCATACCACTGGTTTTAAGGTGGTCAGTATATAATGTTTCTTCGTTCGGATTAAAGGGCGTGGTAAAAGTAAAAATATCTTTGGCTTTGGTGCGGTCAAACAAATTTTCGGGAAACAAGGCTGACTGGTTGTTTTCTATGATAATGCGAGAGCTGCGATAGGTACTTGTAAACTCGTGGTTTACAATATCACGCAAATCGTCGGGATGCGATAGCGGAAAAGATTTTAAAGCTATGAATGATGAAAACTTGGGATCATATAAGGCGTAAGCCATTTCACGATCGGCCAGTTTGATATATAAGTCCAGCAGATGGCTTATATCCTCGTTATAGTTTGCAGCCTGAATTTCGTATGCGGTCATGTGATGTTGCAAACCTAATCAAAAAACAGGTGCAAAAAAAATGCGACCCTGTTGAGTCGCATCCTTTTTATATACAATTGGTGGATTAGCCTTGGTTAAAATCTTCATCAGCAGCCGGAGGTGCATTGTATTCAGGTCTTTGGTATTCATCAAAGTTATAGTCGGGCATTAGCTCATTTTTTACATAAGCTACGGTTTCTTGCAAGCCGTCCATAAATTTATTAAAATCTTCTTTATATAAAAACACCTTGGTTTTCATAAACCCACCGTCAAAATTCTTTTTGCTTTCGGTTATATTGATATAATAATCATTGCCTTTGGTAGTTTTCACATCAAAGAAATAAGTCCTTTTGCCAGCCTTTACTTTTCTCGAGAATACAATGTTCCTGTCTTGGTTATAATCATCCATAAAATTTACTTGTTTTTCAGTCGACAAATGTATGCTTTGTACAGTATTAAGCAATAAGTGTTGATTTTGATAATTGAATATATGAACTTATAGAGTTGTGATTCAGCTAATTATTTTTTGCGAAAAAGTGTCATAAAATTATCCCCACCAGCAAATTTCGGGGTTTTTGAAATCCATATTTCAATTATAGCCGAAGAGGCAACACCAATAACGGCACCTACTGCCACATCGGATGGGAAGTGCTGGGCCAGATATATTCGCGACCAACCTATAAAACAAGCTACCACTAATAAAATGAAACTTATATATTTCTTATTAAAAAAAAATGCCACCGATGAGCACCACATAAAGCCACCAGCAGTGTGGCCAGAAGGGAATGAATACATTGAATGCAGATCGGTATTTTCTACAATATGCAGCACCGATAAATCATTTGAAAAAATACCGGCTGGGCGGGCCACTTCGGCAAAGGCAAATGTTTTGAGACTTTGCACAATAATAAATGCAAACGCTCCAGCCAATGTGGTGCCCAGTGCCCGCTTATAATCTACAAAAGCCATAGCCACAATAATGGGCAGTATAAGAAACCATTCGCCCAGCATGGTGATATAAGGCATCAACGTATCGAGCAGTGCCGAATGGTATTGATTATTGATATATATAAAAACACGGGTATTGCTATATAGTAATATCAATACACACAATATAACTGAAGGAATTAAAAAAACGAAAAGGGTAGGGTATAAGTTCGGTTTTACGCTGCTTTGCGGCTTATCCATTTATTGATGATATTATATAAACCGTCGTTACTGAAAGGTTTTGAAATGTAGTCGTTCATACCTGTTTCTATGGCCTTTACTTTGGTAGCTTCATAAGCATCTGCCGATATAGCGATTATAGGGATTTGAGGGTTTTTATAGGTTTGGCTCTGCCTTATTTTCTGGGTAGCTTCATAGCCATCCATAATAGGCATTTGCAGATCCATCAATATGGCATCGAATTCTTTTTGCTCCATATATTTAAGACATTCCACGCCATTGGAAGCAACCTCGAAAGTAGCATTCCATTTTTTCAAAATCTCTTTCATCAATATTTGGTTGATCAAATTATCTTCAACCACCAAGAAATGCCTTCCTGCAAAATTTTTATTATTTGCAGTGTTCGCCATCACTGGGTTCATTTTAACTGGCGACTGAACAAACTGTGCCACGTTCATATAGTTTTCCGATATCTCGAAGGGCAGTTCTACATAGAAAGTAGTGCCACGATCTACCTCGCTTTCTAACCATATACGACCTTTCATAAGCTCAACCAATTTATTGGTAATGGCAAGCCCCAATCCCGTTCCTCCATATTGGCGGTTATGTTCATCTTTTATCTGACGGAAGCTTTCGAATATGATATTGAATTTTTCGCGGGGTATACCAATTCCAGAATCGACCACTTCTATATGTAAAATTAATTTGGCATTTTGCAAATCGAGCGACTTGGCTGTGAGTTTAACTTCAACGGTGCCATTTTCAGTAAACTTAAGTGCATTGTCCACTAAGTTTATTAGTATTTGGTTTAGTCGCACAGCATCGCCTTTTAACATTAATGGCAAGCGTGTATCGACCGATTTGTTGAGTTGTATTTTTTTAGCATTGGCCTTAACACTGGCCACCCGAAGCACTTGTTGTAATACATCGTTTAAATTAAACTCCGATGTTTGAAGACTTAATTTGCCCGCATCAATTTTAGAAATGTCCAATATATCATTAATAATTTCTAATAAATTATCAGCAGATAATTGTATGGAGCGGAGATTATCAGCTTGAATTTCGTCGAGCTCTTTTTCTTGCAACAGCAATTCTGTTAAACCAATAATGGCATTCATGGGTGTGCGAATCTCATGACTCATATTGCTCAAAAACTGGCTCTTTGCTTTGTCGGCAGATTCAGCTGCATCTTTTGCTTCAATGAGTTGCGACTCATTGCGTTTTAAGTTATCTCTCATCGCTACCAATGCGGTTCCCAAATCGTCTCGCGGACCGATGGGTTTGAAAGGTTCATCGTAGTTTCTTGTTCCTATCGAATTGGCAAATTGCGTTTTCTGTTTCAGCGATTCGGTGAGCATATCTACCGATTGTATCATTTTGCCAATCTCATTTTGGCTCACTCTTAAGTCTGACTTTGAAAGCTCTCCGCGACTCACACGGTTTATCACGTTTCGCAATTGTACCACTGGTTTGGTAATGAGGTTACCCATATAAATGGATATAATAACTCCCAATATACTAAACAATATAGAAAGCCCGATAATGCTGTACCTTAAGTTATCAGCAGTTTCTGACAGTATCAGTTCGCTTTCGGCAAATTCTTTCGATTTTAATTTTTTAATTTTGTCAACTCTGGTAGCTAGTTCATCACTTTGCTCTATCACATTGCCCAACAGGTCGCTGCTTTCAATTTTCGCTTCTGCAATTTCGTACGATTTAAAGTCGGGCAGGTAAGCCATTATTTCTTTTTCCCAACCCAAAATAACCTCAAACAAAACAAATGCGGAATCCATTTCTTTAACTGAGTTTTGGTCGTCCCACTTAGCCATCAGTTTTTTAATGTTCTGCTTTATCTGGCGATATTCTGTCTGGTGCAGTTTTTTTAGTGCCGATTTATCATAATCATTAGGCTGCGATAAAACCCAAGTAATGGTGAGCATTCTCGATTTCACCACCATATTGTCAAAGTCGTTCACGGCCTCAAGCGAAGGGGCAACTACAGTAGAAATTTTCTCTGAAATATTGGTGTTTGCTTTCAGTGCAAAAAAGCTAACGATAGCATATAACATCAATAAGAATACAAGGATAAAGAACCCTGTAAATATCTGGCCATTCAGCCCAAATCTTAGTTTAGCCATAAGCGTATATATTAAAAGATAATGGGGTTGGAATAATTAACAGATTGATGATCGTTGTCGTAAAAACCAAGTTTAAAAATAATTTTTAGGAACAATTCTCGCCCACCTCCAGGCACTGGGTTATTAATTCCCATCGAGCTATTGTTTGGATTATTATATGCTTGGAAATATTTAAAATTGTGATTCAATATATTATATATTCCTGTATGTACTTCTATGGGGCTTTTGGGTGATGAATAATTCATCGTTACATCAAGCATAAGCAAGGGGTCTTGCTTATCTCGCCCACCAGATTTAATACCCGTTATTTTACTATAATACTGCCCGTTAAGGTTTATCCAATAATTATTAACCAAATTGTATTGAAGCGATGCATATAGTTTATGAGAAGCAAAACCCAGTAACCCGCTATTGCCCGATTCGAGTGAATACAGGTTTGAATCTTTATGGGCTTTTTGGAAATAGGTATAATAAGATTTGAAGTGCAAACCATCCATCAGCTTCCAGTTAAATTCAAGTTCAATGCCTTGCGAACCAGCAGATGCTATGTTTACAAAGGTATCATTATAGTCCTTCTTCTGCATAAAAGATATCATATTGCTGGACTTGTTCATAAACACATTTGCCGCAATATTGCAGTTAGATTTGAATATATAGTTTACCCTAAACTGGGCCGATTGAATTTGTTCTTGTTTTAAGTTTGCATTTAAATAGTTACCATAGTTATTGGGGTTTATTCCATAGTGCCCGGCAAAAGCATTTATCTGTAAATTTTTATAATAATATTCGATACCAATTTTGGGAGATACATTTAATTTTTGGCCAGCTTGTATATCTGCTTTTACACCGGTTTTCACTAGCAGGCGATTAATAAATATGCGGCTCAGGTTTTTTTGAAAAACATTTTGAGCATAGAACGAAGTAGAAGTATATGGATTTAATTTGGTTTTGTTTTGCAGCAGGGTATTCTGCTCCCAATTATAATCAACTCCAAAGTATGATAATGATTTTATTTTGTTATCCTCATAAGCATGCTTAAGCATTAGGCGGGCTTGGGCTTTGCTTTGCATTATATTGTTAGTGTCTGTAACCATTGGGCTTTGCACAATCCAGTTCATAGGCAACTGTGTCGACATATTTAGAACAGGCAGAATGGACAAATCTGTTTTTTTAATTTTAAACTCATTGCTAATCTGTAAATTTTGAACCAAACTTCTTATGGTGGATTGCCTTATGGTGGCTTGGCTCGTGTAATTATTGAGCAGATATTTGATATCCCATTTGTTTAATTTTAATTTGGCAAACAAAAACAGCTCACTCAAGTTGCACTGTTGCTCCCAACTGGGGCTAGTAGGAGTTATTTTGCCTATATTTGTTATTTTGCCACTATTATAACTTCCTATTACGGTCCAGTATTTATTCTTACCCAAATTATCTCCCATCACTACTGATATTCCACGGCGGGCAAAAGTAGAATCGTAACTTCCGTTGCTAACAGAAACACGGGCACCTTCCAGTTTGTCGCCACTGCGGGTAATTATATTGATGGTGGTAATAGTATTTGCCCCTTGGAATTGTACTGAACCAGCACCTTTCACAATTTGTATCTTCTCAATCATATCAATAGGTATACGTTGGGCTATGGAAAAACCGCCGAGCAGGCCATCATTTAAAACAACATTGTCGACTAGCAGGGTAATTTTATTTTGTTGGGCCCACATGCCTTGGTAGCCCATTCCTATTTGGCCATTTACGTTTTGGGCAAACTCAAATCCGGGTATCATACGCATCACGTCCATGAGGTCGCGGGCACCACGGTTGGCAAATTCGTCGTGTGTTATTTCAGTAAGGTTTCCAGGTGATTCTTCAAACCGCACCACCACTTTTTTAAAGACCGATTCTTTAAGCAAGCTATAAATATCAATCTCATCCAAGTCCTTAAACTCGTTGGTATCAATCTGGGCTTGTACACTTCCAATGCCCAATAATAGTAGTAAGAATAAGAGTTTATTTTGTTTATTCATTTCTTAGTGCAAGGTTTCTTAATTCGCTAGACACGGCCATTCTTTTACCAGACGCACCTGTTGAATTTAGTTCAAAATTAAGGTTATTATTGTTAATTACAAAGTTTATGTCAGAACCCTGTCTTATTGAGCCCGTTCTTTCGGTAATAACAAGTACCGATTTGTTTCCTATTTTTAACACAAAGCCTGGCAATGCTGCATTCTTGCTTTTGCCTACAAATAAAATATGGCAGTTAGATGGATCGTCTGTGTTTTTCACTCTTAGTACCACCATGGTTTGTCCTTTAATTTTTTTTACCTGAGCCATGCGGGTCATTGTATTGTACAACTCATCATTTCCAGTTATACCTACTACAAAATTTCCCGCTCGCCTGTCTTCAGGCCATTCAACGTATTTGGTAAAATGGTACAGGAATTTGGCATGCAGGGTATAGTCAATCTCTTGCTGGGCCCAAGCATCGAACACAGGGAAGGTGGCCATAGTGCCTACCGCCATCAACAATGTCCATAGTTTTAACTTGTAAAATTTTCTCAATACCCAATAATAAAAATTGCCCGTGACAAAAGTAGGGGAGAAAGAGGGGAAAAATCTTTTGAAATCGAGAGCAAGTAGAGACTTTTTTGAACAATTTGTGGATTGGTTTTTGGGGATTTAGGGGTTGGGATATAGTATTCAGGTTCGTAAGCTATTTGTTATTTTCAAAAACATGAATAAATTAATAAAAATGAGCATACTTTTGCGAACAAAAGAAACCTATTAGACACCAGGAATTAAATGAAAGTACTAAGATATAGTTATGAATTAAAAGAAGGAGACAATTTTAAATTGAATTCATTGGTTACAGATTCAATTGAATTAAGCGATTTGAATTTATTAGTTGGTAGAAATGCTTCTGGGAAAACTACCGTTGCGAATGTTCTTGTTGATTTGGCTTCTATATTAAAAGGGACTCTAAGAATAGGGAAATATTATATCGAGCTCGAGTCGGAAGATTTGAGCATATTCAAATATACTTATGAGTTAACTGTTAAAAAGGACATAATCATATCAGAAACACTTTTACACGATGACAAAATCTTAATTAATAGAAATGATACAGAAGGAGAAATTTTTTCAGAGAAAGAAGGAAAGCTGGTTCCAATAAATCCACCAAATGATAAACTTGTTCATCAAGTTAGAAGAGATCAAATAGATCACCCATATTTAGAAGAAATTGTTCGTTGGGCAGAAAGTGTCCATTCTTTTAAATTTGGGCACATACACTCTACTTCATTTCTTAAATCTCCGTTTACTAACACAAATTTTACTAATACTAAACTGACGAGTATTAATGATAAAGATATAAATAAAATATTGGGCGAATTAAAAGAAGAAACTAAATCACAAATCATTAAGGAATTCAACTTGTTAGGTTATAATTTGAAAATATTGACAATAAAGGATGAAGGAGGGCAAAATGTAATATATGTTAAAGAGAATGATCTAAAATATGAGATTAATCAGGCAACTCTTTCTCAAGGAATGTTTCGTTCGCTTTTTGTTTTAATATTTATACATCATCTCATTGAAATGGAAAATGCGAAACTAATTATTATAGACGATTTATGTGAAAGTTTGGATTATGAACGTGCAACAAAGCTAGGAAATTTGCTTTTTAATAAAATGCAAGATTCTAACATTCAATTTATTGCTACATCTAATGATTCCTTTTTGATGAATGTTATTGATATAAAATACTGGAACATTATTTATCGAGAAAAAGATACAATTAAAGTTTATAATTATAGAAATTCTAAAGAGAAGTTTGATAAATTTATGGATAGCGGATTTAATAACTTTGATCTACTAACTTCAAATTATCTTAACTAACTTGTATGAGGAAAATTGCTATATTTGTTGAAGGACAAACTGAATTAATATTTGTTAGAGAGTTTATACGTAATATATTTAGTTACAATGTAGATATTGAATGCTATCGCCTTTTTAGAGAGGGCAATCTAGAAAATGCTGAATACCCGTGTAAATGTCCCAATGCCGATGCTCATTATACCATAATAAATGTCGGCAATGACGCTAAAGTCCCTACTGCGATATGCGATAGAGCAAAATCCTATTTTTCAAAAGGATATGAAAAGATAGTAGGACTTAGAGATATGTATAGTAGAAAATATAAAGAAAAAACCAATATAATAGATCCTAACATTAATAAAGCATTCATAGAATTAACTGAGGAAATTGTAAAGCTACGTTCAAAAGAACATCATGTAAATATTCATATCTGTTTTTCAATAATGGAAATAGAGTCTTGGTTTCTTGCAATGCATGATGTTTTCGAAAGGATACATCCAGACTTAGATATAGAATCAATTAAAAATAAACTAGGTATTGATTTGCCAACAATAAATCCAGAAAAAGAGATTTTTCATCCTGCTGAAGAAGTTGCAAATATATATGAATTGGCTTGTATGCCATATGAAAAGCATAAAGGTGACATTGAATCGTTTTGTAGCAAATTAAGTTATGATGATTATAGTAAACTTTACCAATCTGATTCATGTATGAGTTTCAATTATTTTTATGATAAAGTGATTTAATTTATATATTTTGTTATAATACTTTTAGAAAAAGCTATTATAACAAAATATATAGACAATCCATTTTATTTTTGCAGCCACATTATGAGTCTATACCCCGAAAATATTGAGCAGAAAACCGGCTTCGACCAAATACGTTTATTGTTGGCAGCCAAGTGCATTAGCCCAATGGGAGAGGGCTATGTGCAGAAAATGCGGTACAGTTCGGATGCGAAACTGATTGGTAAATTATTGAAGCAGACGGATGAGTTTATGGAAATAATTAATACTGCTTTGATATTTCCTACCGAGCATTTTTTGCCCATAAAAGAATATATAAATAAAGCCAGTATACAAGGTGCACATTTGAGCGAACATGAATTGCACGAACTGCGAAATATGTTGAGTACGGTGAATCGTATTATACATTTTTTTAAAGGAAAAGAAGAACAGTTTGCCGAGTTATATAAAATTACGGATGGGCTGCACCAGTTCAATGATATTACGCATGCTATTAATAGCAAAATAGATATAAACGGGGTGATGAAACCCAATGCTAGCAAAGCGTTGGAGGGTTTATATAGTAAAATATCGGCCAACGAAAATTTGGTGAGAAAACGTATTAATAGTATAGCCAAAAGTATTACAGAAAACAATTGGGGACCCGAGACAACTATTACTATTAGAAATGATAGATTAGTGGTGGCTGTTTTTCCCGAACATAAAAGAAAAATACCCGGAATTGTGCATGATGAATCGGCAACGGGCCAAACATTATATATAGAACCGGGTGAAATTTTTGAGCTGAACAATTATACTATTGAACTTCATCAAGAAAAGAAAAAAGAAATCCGTAAAATTCTTATAGAGCTTACCAGCCTAGTAATGCCGCATGTGCAAGAGCTTTCTATCTGTTGCGATAGATTGGGCATGTTCGACTTTATTAGAGCCAAAGCATTGTTTAGTATCGAACTAAAATGTATAAGTCCGCAGATACATGACAAGCCGATTGTGAAGTTAGTAAGTGCAAGACATCCCTTATTATATATAAGTTTAAAAAAGCAAAAGAAACAGGTAGTTCCACTTTCAATAGAACTGGATAGAGATAAAAGAATTGTGGTAATATCAGGGCCAAATGCAGGTGGGAAATCGGTATTATTAAAAACAGTGGCATTGGTGCAGATGATGGTGCAGCATGGTTTGCCCGTTCCTTGCAAAGATGGAACTGAGATGGGCATGTTCAAACAAATATATATAGATATTGGCGACCAACAAAGTATAGAAAATGATTTGAGTACCTATAGTAGTCATTTGTTGAATATGAAACATTTTACCACTTTTGCCCATTCCAAAACTTTGTTTTTAATTGATGAATTTGGTACAGGAACTGACCCCCAATTGGGCGGGCCAATGGCAGAAGCAATTTTAGAAGCTTTGAATAGAAAGTTTGCTTATGGTATTATAACAACACACTTTAGCAATCTCAAAATATTAGCACAACACCTGCATGGGGTATATAATGGAAGTATGCTATTTGATAGTAAAGAATTGGCTCCATTATTTCAATTTGAACCGGGTGTGCCAGGTAGTAGTTATACCTTCGAGATAGCCCAAAAAACAGGCTTGGACAAAGATATTATACAAAAGGCGGTACAAAAATCGGGGAACAAACATAACCAGGTTGAGAAACTTATTATAGAATTAGAAAGAGAGAAAACATATATCAAGAATCTGAAAAAAGATTTAGAAAATCAGCTACAAAAAACGCAGGAAACGCAACACAAATTTGAAGAACAAAATTCAGAACTGAATAAAACAAAAAATGATATTATAAGCAAGGCTAAAAATGAAGCTTTGCAACTTATTAAAAATGCAAACAAAGAAATTGAGCAAACTATTAGGTTGATTAAAGAAAATAAAGCAAGCAATGAAACCACCAAATCGGTAAGAAAAAATTTGGATGACATGGCTTCACAACTCATACCCGAAGAGCAATCAAATATAAAAACAAACAATAATGATTTAAAGATTTTAATTGGTAGCAAGGTGCTGATGCCCAATAGCCAGACGGTGGCGGAAGTGTCGGCTATAAAAAAGAATAAAGCCGAGGTGGTGATGGGCCATATAAAAACCTGGGTAGAGATGGACCAATTGGAACTGGCACCCCAAGAAGAGAAATTACCACACAACCACAGGCGTATACATGCTGGAGTAGATTTGAATGAAAAACTTGCACACTTTAATGCAGAGATTAATGTGATAGGCAAACGAGGCGAGGAGGCATTGCAGGAAGTAATGCATTTTTTGGATGAGGCAATTATGCTCAATTTTTCTCGGGTACGAATAGTGCATGGGAGAGGGGCAGGTATACTTAAAAGATTAATAAGAAGTGAGTTGAAGAAAATAAGAGCGGTAAAAAATCTTCAAGACGAAGCCCCTGAGTTTGGCGGAGATGCAGTAACCGTTATTGATTTAGAATAATTATTTCGCGGCCGTGCAACTATTTTGCAATAAAAACAGTTAATTATTTGATTACATAAAAAATTCACTTATTTTTGAAGCCAAATAAACAATCAAAAAAAACAAAATGAAAAAAGGTTACTTAATTTTAATGTTATTGGGGTCAGCAATATTTGCTCAAGCCCAAACAGCTCAAAGCCCTATCAAAACAATAGACTTTGATCCACTAAAACCCACTCGTACAAACTCAAAACTTATTGTGAACCAGAATGGAAACAAGACTACGCACATTTCTAATAAAACCAATGCACCTATGGTAAGTGCTTTGTACGACTACAAACAAGCCCTTATAGATTACGACCAACAAAGCACAGCAAAGCCAACTTTTACCCAAGAGGTAATGATGTTGCCCGATACTGCTTTCACCATTATTTCAAAAGACTACGTTCAAACTGCGGACACTGCATGGACCTTTAATGACTATGCAAAAAACGTTAGTAATGGAGCTATGTATTATAGTTTTAACGTAGGTTTTACCTTCGATGCCCGTTCATTGGCTTGGAGCCTATCACCTAACAGTGATTATTTCCGATTAGGTAGATATAATATATATACCATTGACTCTATTCAATTTCCCTATTGGTACATCAGAAATTCAGGTGGTTCAGTAAATGACCATGTTACTATGCAATATTTGAACAATAGCAACTTTAAATATAAAAGTGGTTTCGGTTCAAAAGGAGGCCCAACACCTGAGTATCCAGAAGTAGGTATTCCTAATTATGACCATACCACCAACAAAGCTCCCAACCCTACTGTAGAAAAAACATTTGATTTAACAGCAAGCGATACCAGCACAATTGATGATGCCCGTTGGCTTACCTTGGTAGTTAACAAACAAGTTAATACCAACAGCGGACAAATTTCAGCAGTAACAGCTTCGTACGAGCCAGGAACATCGCATAACAAAGTTGCCCCATTCGATTCGTTGGGAGCAGATTCATTTAACGGTGCACCTATCACCAATAAATTCAACCAGTTTTATTATAAGTTTGTGTATGACCAAACTCGCTTGTTCGAAGACAATACCAATATACCTGTAAAAAATGACAAGATATACGAGAATGGTTTATTCATTTCCGAAGGATTACTTTACGATTCATATCCTCCAACAAGTTTACATGATATGTACTATCCAGGTACTTTAATATATACACGCAGCAATGGTACAGAGCGTGTGCCTGTATTCCCATTGTTCCGTTATTATGTAACCTGTACCAATATAGGAATCACTGATTTGGCAAACAAAGGATTTAGATTGGGCGAGGCTTATCCTAACCCATCTAACGGACAAAATGTGCGTATTCCTTTTGAACTTGCTAAAACTGGAAATATCAGTATCAGCATCTATAACAACTTGGGTCAATTGGTGAAAACTATTGCCAATGGCCAATTTGCACAAGGTGTGAATGGTGTTGATGTAACAACAAACGATTTAACCAATGGTGTATATTTCTATACTATGAACGCGAATGGTTTCAATACCACACAACGTTTTGTAGTTAGCAAATAATTATATAAATATAAAAAAAACCGCCAGTGAATATCACTGGCGGTTTTTTTATGCCTTATATTTTAAGTAGAAATCTTCTTCAGAAATAATTTCTATTTTGGTTTGATCTCTTAGTGAATTTCCGTATTCATAAGTTTTATCATAATAGGTTAATACAATATATAACCAAGCTCTTAGCTCATTGTTTTGTAGATGATTTAAGGCGTTATGGCACTGTTGGTTTCCCAATCGGCGTATAAGTTTTTGAGTAGCATGGTATAAAGCATCAACCGGCATTTTGCCATAGGTTTCTAATATATAATCCATGCGTTTTTCAACAGGCACTATTATTTTAATGAGAGGGCTTTCACGCATTTGAATATATAGGTACTGAGGAATATTTATTTTACCAATTCTACTGCTTTCATCTTCTATCCATACAGGTTTTAGAGGGTCAATTTTTTGCCATTCGAAAGCAAGCATGTTTTCAAATTGTTCATTAGTGGGCTGCTCTGCTTCGCCTATGCCCCCGTAAGCAGAACCTTTGTGGCTGGCAAGTTTTTCGAGGTCTATTACTTGATGACCGAGTAGCCTAAGCTGGTTTAACTTTTCAGTTTTTTGCGAGCCGGTATAACCTCCCAATATTATCATACTTTTAGGGATGGTGAAAGTGTGCAACACATATTTTCTATATGATTTGTAGCCCCCGTGCAGTCGAATAACCGTGAATCCTGCATCGCGTAAAAGCTCACTCATTATTCCGCTTCTTTGGCCACCACGAAAACAATATACTCCTATAGTTTTATGAGGAGCAATTTCAGCAGCTCTTTTAATATAATCTTTAAATTTATGTGCTACCAATTCGTATCCAAGCACTACTGCTGCATTATGGCCTTTTTGTTTGTAGCATGTTCCCACTTGGCTACGCTCATCATTATTAAGTATGGCAATATTATAGGCACCCACTATGTGGCCTTGCTGGTATTCTCCCTCACTTCGCACATCAATAATGGGGACGCCACAATTAATAAAATCTGAGATTGTATATATTGAAACTGAAGACATATAATACTATTAATCTAGGCCGGGAAAAAATGCATCTTCTATATGGTAAATTTCGGTGCTACTTTTTTGAATTGTTATAGATAGAATGTCAAATCTAATTTCACCATGGTGGTTAATTTCTTCAATGAACACACTAGCCGCTTCTGCTAATTTTTGTTTCTTTTTATATCCCACTGCTTCTTCGGGGTAGCCAAATTTATCGCTGGTTCGGGTCTTTACCTCTATAAAAACTATTTGCTGGGCATCTTTACAAATAATATCGACCTCACATTTTTTATGCTTCCAGTTGGTATATAGTATTTGCCAATGGGGTTTATTTTTTTGTATATAAACAAGTGCTTGTTGCTCGCCCCAATTACCCGTTTCGTTGTGCTGTGCCATTATATTTTTTCGGCCACTAATATATTGTTCATTCCCAATACCTGAATAGTTTTGCACGTACAGAATTCAAAAAAGTAATTATATAAACTATTATATTGTTGTTTTTCTGTTTTATGAATCACTACTTTGTTGAACATTACCAAACCTTTAGATGCCATTATATTTCTAATATCATCTACAAATTCTTTAGTATGTGCTTGTTCTGGCACGTTCAAATCATTATATAAGTCTATAATAATTAAATCGAATTTATTGGAGCATAATTTTACATATTCAAATGCATCTGCAATATGGATTTCTATATCTTTATAATCATTGAGACCAAAATATTTGCGAGCAAGCTCTACTACAATGGGGTCATGTTCAACCACAGAAAAGGGGCAGTGTATTTGGTATTTGTTGATTAACAAATCCAATACACTGCCCCCTCCCAAGCCTAGCAATAAACAACTGTTTATTTGCCTTTGTTCTATTTTTATTTTTTTAAATGCCTCATCAAATACGGTGTGAAGATTGCCAAAAGAAAAATTACCATGTTCGGTGTTTAATACTGTTTTGCCATACTCGATAGCTACCTCCAAATGGGGGTTTTTGTCGCTGCCGGTTTGTTCCAGTACTTCATTCTTAACAAGGATTTTCCATTTGGGCCACTTCATCCATATACTTATTGCAACACTACTTTTTGATGGAAAGTGTTTACGCCATCAGTAAGTGTTATTACATACATTCCTTTTGGTAAATGGCCAATACCAATACCAAAATGAAATTGTTTAAAGTATGGATTGTTGTAATCCCAATATACAGTTTTTCCAGTCATATCGCTTACTAATAAAGTATTGATATTAATATTTTGGTTGTTTTCAATTATAATATTTCCATCATTACTAGGGTTGGGAAACACGCCAAAAGATGCTGCAACGGGAAATTCAATACCATTCACATTTCCTACATTTATATAATTATTTTTGGTGATGGTACCGGTACCAAAAGCATTGGTAGCTTGCAAGGTAACAGTGTATAAACCATTCTTCAAAAATTGTAGTTTAATATTGGCATCCGTTAGTTTTCCACCATTTAAGTTAAAGTCAACACCTTCAACACCGCTAACGGTCCAAAGAAAAGATGAAACTGCAGAAAGGTTTGGGGTTAGATTCGTAAAGTTAACATCAACCAACTTGGCCGGTGTTAGTTTATCTGCTTTGAAATTAACAGTAGGTTTCAAATCTATTTTACGGATACAGTGATTGTTTTGATCGGTTAGGTAAGCAATTTTCTGACTTGGAATATAAGCGATGGTAGCAGGTTGGTCGAACCAAGCTTTATCAGCAATACTGTCTTTAAATCCTTGGTACTGATATTCGCCGGCTACGGTTATTACTTTGCCTCCCGACAGATATCTGAGGGTGCTGGAACCATTGCCATCAATAATAAATATACCTCCTTTATCATCAATGCTCACATCAACAGGATTGGTAATTTCAGCAGACAGGGCATTGCCATCTGCATTGCCTGCATTGCCCGAACCCGCAATGGTGCTAACCACACCGGTTGATATAATAATTTTACGGATTCTCGAATTATTCAAATCAGCTACTATCAAAGCATCATTGGTCTTGTCATAACAAAGACCTTTGGGCAAATCAAATTTAGCAGAAGTTGCTGCACCATCAGCATAACCACCAGTGGTGCCTGGAGTGCCAGCAAACAAGGTAACAACACCTGCGGGAGTAATTTTGCGAATACAGTTGTTAGCCAAATCAGCAACATATACATTATTGTTTTTATCAACTGCAACATCAGTAGGACTGGTGAATTGTGCAGCATTACCGGTGCCATTTGTATAGCCCGGGGTTTGAGTTTCAGAGCCAGCCAACAAGTTAACTGCTTGTGTTTGTCCAATATTCATAAACTTATCTAACTTACGTATGCAATGGTTGTCGCGGTCGGCAATATAAAGGGCACCATCTGTTCCCATATCAATACCACTGCATCCATTATATCTGGCATTACT
Organism: Flavobacteriaceae bacterium; assembly: GCA_025363675.1. Lineage (GTDB taxonomy): Bacteria > Bacteroidota > Bacteroidia > UKL13-3 > UKL13-3 > CANJUD01. The sequence goes on from JANYDJ010000074.1 coordinate 27,328, forward strand.
CGCTGATGAATTAACATATCCGGGAGCTTGTGCTGGGTCAGTAAGTGGTCCTGAACGGGTGTAGATATTCTGCAAATCACCGGTTATCATACGGATACGACATCCGCCGTATTCAGCAACCCATATATTGCCATTGGCATCAACAATAAGGCCGTAAGGGTCGGTAAATTCGGCATTGGCTAATGTGGCTGAGCCTCCGTTCCACCCCTTTTGGGTTGGTTTGCCCGCCATAGTTGTTACATACTGTGCACTAGCAAACGTGCTAATGGCCACAGCTAAAATTAGTAGGATTTTTTTCATTGTTTCTGATGTATTATTTATTAGGTTGTTAAATTTATTGTATATTAAATTGCTGTAGATTGATTAAGACAACATTTTCGATACGAAGGTCAATATCCGTATAATCTGTTTTTTCAAATTTTCGTGCAGTTACCATTTCAAATAATTCTATATATCTATCAGTAATGGTATTAATAAATTCATCTGTCATGTCAGGGATTGATTGGCCCTCTAAGCCTTGGAAGTTATTTTCAATAAGCCATTGGCGTACAAATTCTTTTGAAAGTTGTTTTTGGGCCATTCCTTTTTGTTGCAATTCTTCATATTCATCCAAATAAAAATAGCGTGATGAATCGGGTGTATGCACTTCATCTATCAGCATAATTTCACCATCTTTTAATCCGAATTCATATTTGGTGTCCACCAAAATAAGTCCATTTTTTTGGGCCATGGCATTTCCGTGATTATATAATTCACGGGTGTATTTTTCTAGCTTTTCCCAGTGTTCAGCACTCACCAACCCTTGCGACACAACTTCAGCGGGACTAATATCCGTATCATGTCCTTTATCGGCTTTAATGGTGGGTGTAATAATGGGCGTGGGGAATTTGTCATTCTCTTTCATTCCGTCGGGCATAGTGCTGCCACATATTTCTCGTTTGCCACTATTATACTCTCGCCAAGCATGGCCAGCTAGGTAACCGCGAATCACCATTTCTATTTTGAAAGGTTTGCACTGGTGACCAATTGTTATATTTGGGTCAGGGGTTGATATTTTCCAGTTGGGGCAAATATGCTTGGTCTCATCTAAAAAGTAAGAGGCAATTTGATTTAATATTTGTCCTTTATACGGAATGGGTCGGGGCAATACATGGTCAAATGCAGAGATACGATCGCAGGCTACTACTACCAAATATTTATCGGATATATGATATACATCCCTTACTTTTCCGCGGTAAAATTTCTTCTGTCCCGGAAAAAAATAATTGGTTGAAACCAGTGCTTTGTTTGTTGGCATATTTATTTTTTTTGGCCTCTAGGCACTTGTACTTTCTTGTATAACTTCTCCATATAAATCAAATGCATCAGTATGGGTAATTTTAATATTGGCAAAATCTCCGATGCGAATATAGTTGTTTTCTGCGTTAACCAAAATTTCGTTGTCTACTTCCGGACTATCATATTCGCTGCGACCTATGAAGTATAAGCCTTCTTTGCGGTCGAATAATACTTTCAACGTTTTGCCCACTTTGTCTTGATTTATTTGTGCGGAAATTTCTTGTTGCAGTTCCATCACTTCGGCTGCCCTGCTTTCTTTGGTTTCTTGCGGTATATCGTCGGCCATAGAATAAGCGTGTGTGCCATCTTCGTGTGAATAGGTAAAAACACCAAGCCTGTCAAATTTTGTTTTATTTACAAACTCTTTTAACTCTTCTATATCATTTTCTGTTTCGCCCGGATGCCCTACCAGCAAGGTGGTACGCAAGGCTATGCCTGGCACTTTTTGCCTTATAGTATCAATCAATTCTTCGGTACGACGGCGGGTAATTCCCCTACGCATAATCTTGAGCATATTGTCAGTGCCATGTTGCACGGGCATGTCTAAATAATTACAAATATTTGACCGTTCAGCCATCACGTCTAAAGCATCTAAAGGGAACTGACTTGGGTATGCATAATGCAAACGAATCCATTCCAGTCCCTCTACATCGCTCAAGTTTTTTAATAAATCTGCTAGCTTGCGGTCGCCATATAAATCCAGACCATAAAAGGTAGAATCTTGTGCTATCAGCATAATTTCTTTGGTACCATTTCGCACCAAATTTTTTGCTTCAGTTACCAATGATTCAATAGATCGCGATACATGTTTGCCACGCATTAAAGGGATGGCACAAAACGAGCAAGGTCTGTCGCAACCTTCCGATATTTTGAGGTAAGCATAATGCGGAGGCGTTGTTAATAAACGTTCGCCAATAAGTTCGTGTTTATAATCTGCTCCCAATGTTTTAAGCATATTGGGCAGTTCCAAAGTGCCGAACCAAGCATCCACGTCAGGAATTTCCAAATTTAATTCGTCTTTATATCTGTGACTAAGGCAGCCAGTAACATATAGTTTGTCAATATTGCCCGCGGCTTTTTCTTCGGAGTAACGAAGTATGGTATCAATACTTTCCTGTTTGGCATTGTCAATAAATCCGCAGGTGTTTATTATAATAATATTGGAATCGTCTTTTTCCGATTCGTGTTCCACCGCCATATCATTGGCTTTCAGTTGTCCCATCAGCACTTCACTATCCACCACGTTTTTGCTACAACCGAGTGTGATTATATTGATTTTATTTTGTTTGGTAGTTTTGGTTTTCAAAAGTCTTATAAAATTGGCTTGCAAAGATAGGCATTAAAGGGGTAAGGAATAAGGAATAAGGAGCTGACGCCGAATGGCCCTTATTCCTTGCTCCTATTTTTTTTGAACCTTTTTGAATTTCACGTGTATAAGGAAGAAAAAAATCTAGAAAAATGAAAAAGTATTTCCTTCTTATCGTCTTATTGAACTCTATTGTATTAGTTGCTCAAAAGCCAGAACCAGTATATAGTTTTGCCCGAGTGTTGAAACCTATGGATTGGTACAAAAACCAAATTGTTGCCTGGAAAAATGTGATTAAAAAGGACAGTACCAATGGCAGTGCGTGGTACAATTATTATAGAGCCACACGCTGCTTGGTTCGTTGCGATACTAAGGATAATAGAACTTGGGATGAAAAGATAAAGGACGAAGAAAAAGTGATGGAACAGATGAGCAAAATTATTCCCAATACTTATGAATATAACTTGTGTATGTGGTTGATGCATGGCAATAATTACGATTATATATCATACTTGAAAAAAGCTGCTGAACTGGGAGAGGGCAGAACGGAACATATATCGGATATGATTATTTGGGGAGAGATAGACAGAGATTTAACCAAGAAAAATACGTATGCAAAAAAGTGGTACGAGTCGAAAGATTTTTCTACGGGATTTTTATATTATAACTATAATGTATTGGTAGGATTAAAACCCAATGCTATTATAATAAGTACGGGCGATAATGATACGTATCCTATTTGGTTGCTACAGTCGCAGGGGATACGGAGGGATGTAACTTTGTTGAATTTAAGTTTGTTATATATAGATAAATACCGCGACAAAATATTTAAGGAATTGAATATAGCACCTTGGGATACGGCTATGCATGCAAAAAATGCAAAACCAGATCAGAATCCCTACCATAATGACTTGATAAAACAAATTGCCGAAAATAAAAATAAATATCCTGTGTATATTGCCCTCACAGTGGGCGACGAGTATTCAAAAACAATTGAAGACAAGCTTTACTTAACAGGTTTGGCGTATGAATATAATAATGAAACTGTAGATAATATAGCTTTGCTAAAAGGAAATTTCGAACAACACTTTGCTTTGGATTATTTAGACAAGAATTTTTATGATGATGTATCAGCTGAGAAGGTAAAAGAAATAAATTGCAACTATATTGTGCCCATGCTCAAATTATACGACCACTATAAAACAGCAGGCGATAGGCAAAAAGCGGATTGGATTAAAGCCAAAATACTTGTTATTGCCAAAGATACCGAATACGAAAAGAAAATACTTGAGCATATAAATAAAAACTAGGTTTGTTTAAAGTCCGGTCTAAAATAAATAAGGATTTGCCCGATGCAGAATTAATGCAGCTACTGGCCAAAGGCAATCGTATTGCATTTGAAATAATATATGATAGATATTTTTACAAATTGGTTGGCTTTTGCAAACGCTTATTAAATGAAGATGAGGAACTGGCAAAGGATATAGTGCAAGAGGTATTTATTAAAATTATAGATAAACCAGAATCATTTAGCACCCACAAAGTATTTTCAACATGGATATATACCCTTGCAAAATATTTATGTTTTAATCACATAAGGAATGAACAAAACAGGAAGGATTTAATACAACAAAATTATCAATTTGAGGAAGCTACTGAAATATATCCAAACACCGATTCCAAATTATTAAAACTAAAAATTGCTGAACTATATCGTTCGTTTAATGATAAAGAAAAATTGATTTTTATATTACGTTTTGAACAAGAACTAAGTATCAAAAAAATAGCCGAGATAGCTGAGATACCAGAAGGCAGCGTAAAATCGGGAATATATTATTTGTTAAAAAAAATAGGCTTACATCTAAAAGAATTTAAACATGAATACTGATAAACAGCATATACCCAATGGGGTATTTGATTTTGTGGAACAATATACTTTTGCCCAACTTACAAAAGTGCAGCAACAAGAAGTATTACAATGGTTTGATGAGGCAACCTACGAGCTCATGCACGAGGCAGCTTTGCAGGTAAAACAAGTGATACCAACTGTTTCGCCCAAAGAATTATTGTTAAGCAGGTTCGACCAAAAATATAAGAATAACTTTGCCAGTGTAATAAGTATGCCCATTGCTTTGTGGAAAGCTGCGATTTTTTTTATTGTTACGGGCTTCTTAGCATTGGGCTATAATCATTTCTACCCTGTAACAGATATTTCTAATAGGGTGGCTGCATTAACAGATACGGTGTTTATAGCAAATCAAATGTTAGAAACGGAGGGTATGAAAAACAAAATTCATGATACAGTTTATATAAATGGTGCTGCTAAAAATGAAACACCCTATCCCTCACACATGCTATCTACAAAACCTGTGCGAAACTCTTGGGGCAAGCGTGTTAAAGCACCTCAGTTCTCCGATCTTAATATTGTAACAATTGATGAATGGGGCAGCACGGCCAATAAACCCAAAGGCAATACTATTGAAAAAGACAGCTTGATTCATCATTTTAACTTTGTGAAATTATAAAAAAATATTGTACTATTGTAGTATGATTCGCTGCAATAGTTAACAATAATGACGTTTAATAATTTTGTAATAAGGCCCATTACTGCAGATGATGTAGAAAATTACTTCTTATTTATAGAGAGTAATCGTGAGCGTATTGCTCCTTATTTCCCTGTTATAGCTCAGTCTACGCTCAATGTAGAATCTACCCTTGAGTATATAAAAAAGAGGGTTCAACGGGCTGAGAAAAAAGAATACATCACCTTTGTAATAGTCGACATTGAGGTACATAAAATTATTGGGGCTATTTTTTTAAAGGCGATTGATTGGAAAAGTATGAAATCGGAAATTGGTTCTTTTGTGGACCAGGGTTATGAAGGCAAAGGTATTGTAAGCCAAGGCCTGTCAATGGCTATTAACCATTGCTTTTGGGTGTTGGAATTAAATAAAGTATTTTTCAAAATTCATCAAGATAATTTAAGAAGTATTCGCATTGCAGAAAAATTGGGATTCACCAAAGAAGGTGTGCTCAGACAAGATTTTAAAGGACTGGATGGCAAGTATGTTGATATGATGTATTACGGATTGTTGAAAGAGGATAAGGGGGCTTAATTAATGATTAATGATTAATGATGAATGATGAATGGGCTGACGCCAAATACCATTTTTATATTGATGAAAAATAGTATAATAATTCTTTGTTTTATATTTTGTAGCTTTACTGCAAATGCACAAAGTATTGCTGGAAAAGCAGAGTTCAATTTTAATTATAGGCACGATGAAAACCCAAAGAAGCCGATGTTTTGGAAAGGGGAAATATATGCTAAGATCTCAACTCAATAGCTTAATGCGGTTGGCAGTTGGCAGGAGGCAGTCGCAACGCCTTCCTGCTTCCGTTGGTAGCCCGTAGGGTACTACCAACTACCAACTATATACTTTCGGCTTTAATCCTCCTCTCGTATCTTTGCCCCCCAATTTAAAACAACATAATGATATCAGTATCAAATTTATCGTTGAAGTATGGCAAGCGTGTATTGTTCGAAGAAGTAAATGTATTATTTGCCCAGGGCAATTGTTATGGCGTAATAGGGGCTAACGGAGCAGGAAAATCAACCTTTTTAAAAATATTATCAGGCGAGATTGATGCCAGCACAGGGCGTGTAGATATTACCCCCGGCGAACGTATGGCTGTGCTTAGCCAAAATCACTTTGAGTTTGATGAGCATGAAGTATTGCAAACCGTGTTGATGGGCCATAAAGTATTGTGGAAAATAATGTCGGAAAAAGATGCCTTGTATGCTAAGGAAGATTTTAGTGAAGCAGATGGATTGAGAGCCTCGGAACTGGAAGGAACATTTGCCGATATGGAAGGTTGGAATGCAGAGAGCAATGCTGCGGATATGTTGAGCAATCTGGGAATTAAAGAGGTATTGCATCATAAATTAATGAAGGAACTAAGTGGTAGCGAAAAAGTGCGTGTGTTATTAGCTCAGGCATTATTTGGCAACCCTGATATATTGATTTTGGACGAGCCCACCAACGACCTGGATGTAGAAACCATCGGATGGCTTGAAAATTTCTTGGCCGATTTTGAAAACATTGTAATAGTTGTATCGCATGACCGACATTTTTTGGATGCCGTTTGTACCCATGTGGCTGATATAGATTATGGCAAAATACAATTATATACTGGTAACTATTCTTTTTGGTACGAGTCCAGCCAGCTAGCATTACGCCAGCGTGGTGACCAAAATAAAAAGGCCGAAGACAAGAAAAAAGAACTCGAAGATTTCATCGCTCGTTTCAGTGCCAATGCTTCCAAATCGCGGCAGGCCACAAGTAGGAAAAAGTTGTTAGAGAAATTGACTATTGATGAGATTCGTCCATCAAATCGTAAGTATCCCGCCATCATGTTCAAACCCGAACGTGAGCCTGGAGATCAGATTTTGAATATAGAAAATTTATCATATAAAGAAGGCGATACTGTTCTTTTTAAAAATATAAGTTTCACCACTTCCAAAGGCGAAAAAATTGCAGTGATATCGAAAGATCATTTAGCAGTGAGCCGCTTTTTTGATGTATTAAATGGCGAACAACAAGCAACATCGGGCGAATACAAATGGGGAGTAACTATTATACCCGCTTATTTACCTGTTGATAATACATTATATTTCCAAGAAGATGATTTGAATTTGATAGATTGGCTTCGCCAGTTTAGTATAGATAAAGATGAAACTTTTATCCGTGGATTTTTGGGCAAAATGCTGTTCAGTGGCGAAGAAACTTTAAAGAGTTGTAAAGTACTTTCAGGAGGCGAAAAGGTAAGATGTATGATATCACGCATGATGTTAAAAAATGGCAACTGTGTAATACTCGACGAGCCTACCAATCACTTAGATTTGGAATCGATACAGTCATTCAATAATTCCTTAAAAGAATTTAAAGGTAATGTGCTCTTCTCTAGTCACGACCATGAGTTTATGCAGACTGTTGCAACACGCGTAATAGAATTAACGCCCAATGGTATTATAGATAAGTTGTGTACCTTCGATGAATATTTAGAAAGTGCGGATGTGAAAGAGCAGCGTGCGAAAATGTACAAAGAAGTAGTTGCGGTATAATTTTCATTTTTTTTTACAATTCCACGCAACCATTTCACCTTAAATGGAGTTTAATTTGTAAAATTAAAACTTAGTTATATGCAAAAATTATTTACCCCAATCCTATTAGTTATTTTCACAGTAATTGCTCCAGCTAGTTATGGGCAGTATTGTATGTTGGCCGGCAGAACTTGTTATTCATCAGATCAGCCCGGCATTACCAATTTTAAGTTGAATACGATTAACCGTACTTCAGGCAATGTGGAGAATAGCCAGTCAGTAGTTGTTACTACAGGACTTAGCACCACTTTACAACGCGGAAAATCATATACTATCAGTATCACACATAGCGAGGATGTTACTAACTTCCCCGGGGCACGCAATAATATTCGTGTTTGGATTGACTATAATCAAAACAAAAAATATACAGATGCCAATGAAACTGTGTGGAGCAAAAACCTAGCAGCACCTAGCAATACGGATAGTTTTACTTTCACCGTTCCTGCAACTGCAACTTTGGGCACAACAAGTTTACGTGCCACTGCAAAAATGAGTGCGGATGCAGGGCACAGCCTTCCCTCGCCATGCGATAGTCCTGCAGACCCAATAGGCTACCATGGCGAGATGGAAGATTATACTGTTAATATTGTTGCAGCTTCGGGCATTGACGATATACAAACAAATGAACTAAATTTTACTGTTTATCCAAATCCATTTAGTAGTGTTACAAATATATATTATGAGCTAAAAGAAAAATCGGCAGTGAGTGTAGATATATATAATATGTTGGGCGAGAAAGTATACGGCATTATCAAAAATCCATTACAAGCTCCCGGTAATTATAACTATAGTTTTGATATGGACATACCTGTTGGAATATATATAATAAAACTCTCAGCGAGCGATATTGTATATACACAGCAATTAGTTAAATCTAACTAAAATTTCTAAAATATGGACAAGGCAAAAGCCTTGAAGGCATTGACGTGCATCCCCGGCGTTGGTAAATCAGTAGCACTTGATTTTTGGAGTATCGGTATTAAAAATGTTTCCGATTTGCGTGGCAAAAATGCCGAAGAATTATATACTTTATTAAACAAAGTTTCTGGTTTCACCCAGAATAAATGTTTCCTCTATGTTTTTCGTTGTGCCATATATTATGCTGAAACTCCACCTGAAATACATGATAAGGAAAAATTGAATTGGTGGTATTGGAAGGAGCATTATTAGTGGTCAGTAGTTAGTAGTCAGTGGCTGACGCATGATTATATGATAAACGTCATTGCGAGGAGCAGTGTGTTTGGCTGTGCGTGAGAGCGACGAAGCAATCTCATTCGAACTCGTTTTCAAAATGAGATTGCTTCGTCGTTCCTCCTCGCAATGACGACTACTTTGCACACCCATGATGTTGTATATGGCTATCGCACCCGTGCTGTGCAGCAGTGCCGGGACCACATTCTTGGTAGCAATGGCCTCTTAGTGCTGCTAAGCTTCCTATAGTAATTGCCATTGCGGCAAAGAATACGATGATTTTTGAACTTTTTTTCATGATAGTATTATATTAATTATTAATGGTTAATTATTAATGGTTGATGATGGACAGCTATTATTATTTGGTTTCTTCGTTGGTTGGTGTTGAAGGCATTTGATGGGCATCATATCCGCAACATCTGTTTCCCCATTTTTGTCTAAATACTTTGCGTTCATCTTCACTCATATTTTGATATTTCTGAGCGAATGCATAACGCATCTCCCTGCGGTGTCTGCCAAAGCCCAACAAGCGGAATGCTCCGGCTATCAGCATAAAGAATAAGAAAATTCTGAGTAAGAAAAAGGGCATCATAAATAAGGCCAAGCCTACCATTATTCCTGCCAATACTGTTTTAAAAAATTGCTTTGTCATAATTGTTTTTTGTTAATTTTTATTTTTTGAATTAATATTTTTTTGAACTTACGCGTCATTGCGAGGAGGCTCCCGACGTGGCAATCCCATTGAGTGTGTGCTCAGTTTAGATTTGATCCTCCGCAGAATTCTTTGAAATGAAACGCTTAGTTATTTAAGAAGACGAAAGAAATAATTTATTACTTTAAAATAAAAAATAATTTGCTTTTAAAGTCCATGTAGTTACCTCAAAAGACACAACCAGAGGCATTGTGTAACCTGAGAAGACAAGTTGGATTTTAAATTATCTATAAGTTTTTATTCTTGTTTAAAACAATTTTGTTGTATACTTTTGTAAGTAATTCGATTTAATCTACAAATGAAAATATTATTAGATATTCCCGACAACAAAGCATCATCATTCATGGATGTATTGAAAAGCATTTCATATGTGAAGGCTAAGCCCATTACCGATGCAAAGGCTTTGTTAATGGAGGAGATAAAAGAAGCTGTTGATGAAATGAAATTGATAAGGTCTGGTAAGAAAAAAGCGAGGAACGCAGAAGATTTTTTGAATGAGTTATAAAGTAAAATCTATTGCAGTTTTTGAGAGGCAAGCTAAAAGGTTAATTAAAAAATACCCTTCTCTTAAAAACGAACTTATGCAATTGATTCAAGTGCTTAAAGAACATCCGGAACAGGGAACATTTATTGGCAAAAGTTGTTTCAAAATTAGACTTTCTATATCATCTAAAGGTAAAGGAAAATCAGGTGGAGCTAGAGTTATTGCAAACTTTATACTTATGGAGAAGACCGTGTATTTGCTGACTATTTATGATAAATCAGAAAAGGAGAATCTGACGGATAAAGAATTAGAAGAACTATTAAGGTATATTCCTTTGTAATCACAAGATCAAAATCCCGATAGAATGTTGGATTGGGATGCAGCATCTAAAACATTGAAATCATAATGTCCAAGTATACAGTAAACATTGATACTGATGCTTTACATGATATACAAAATGCAACTGATTGGTATAATGAAGTGTTAAATGGCTTAGGTGCTAGTTTTCAGAACCAAGTAAAATTAATAGCCTAAACTATTTTACAATTTGAAAGGTTTTATATCTTTTACTTTTATTTCTTTTGTGGTCTTTTCAACTTCGCTAAATCGAATTGTATTTTGACTCTTTAGTTTCCCGAAAAGCCCATTAAAACCTTCTTCATCTTGATCTTTTTTTAAATCAAGCACTTCCCTGCCCCTAATGCCTGTTGGAACTATATCTTCTATAGAATTTATGCCAAAAGACACAAAGATGAATTTATTCACCATAGTTTTAATCTCCTCAACTATAATTTGAAATTCTGTACCGACACCTCCTTGAAAAGTATTTGCTTTTTCTTTATATTTAGGAGATAATACAACTACAACTTTATTTGCATCCTGCAAACCAGTTATCATCATTTTGTTAAAGTTTGTAGCAGTTTCTTCTTGACTTTTCATTTTATCCATTGAAGCGTTATAACCGTTTTTTCTTAAAAAGTCTACAAATGAAATTATTTTATCATTGTGCTCTTCGTCTTCCCAGGCATATGATATAAATACATTTATTTCATCATTTGAATCTTCGACTTTTTTTGTTCGGCTATGTTTTTTGAGAGTGTTTTTCTTTAGATTTTGCAAACCTTTTATTAATTCTTCCCTCACTTTATTTGGTATATACTGTAGACCAGATTTTCCAAAACTATGGTGTGCTGAAATTAAAGTGATATCGGAATCGTCATTTTGAATAAGTTCATTAATTTTTTCAACCATCTTTTCTGGTAATGCTCTAGTTACACGAGAACCAGATATATGCTCTAAACTTTCTTCAATATAGCCAATTCCTTCATGTATTCTAGCAGTAGCAATATCGTAACCTAACTGTTCGGAGATTTTCGAGGTGTCAATTGGTATATTGTTTTCAATTTCTCCAAATGGGTCTTGTATGCTTCCTTCAATTTTACCTTTGAGTTTTCTATAATTTGGTAGTTCTTTTCCTTTATAGCCATTCAATTCTAAATTAACATATCCTAGTAACTCAAGGTCTCCTTCCTGTTCTATATATTCTCTTGCTTCGAGAAGTAATAGACTAATTTTACCTTGACCACTAAGAAGTTTTGTAATTAATTCGTTCATAGGGTTATTTTAATTAGTGATATTTATCACTAATTAAAAATTTATTATCTTATATTCTAAGATATTGTTAGCGATTATCTTCAACAAATATAACTTATTTAAAGCCACACAACCAAATCATATTTTCAGTCTAAGTGTCCCTGTATTTGGCTATTCGTTGTAGCGAACTAAACCAGAGGCATTGTGCAACAATCAGGCGTCAGCCAAATCGTAAATCGTAAATCGTAAATCGTAAATCGTAAATCGTAAATCGTAAATCGTAAATCGTAAATCGTAAATCGTAAATCGTAAATCGTAAATCGTAAATCATCTTCCACATCTCTCCCTCCACTCACTCTTAAATTTCTCCCTTTCTTCGGGTGTCATATTCATCATTTTTTGTTTCATGCCCCAGCCATTCTTCATTGGTGGTCGTCCGCCTTTGCCTTTGAAACCGCCGAAAAGAATACGGCAGAGAATTAATAAACCTAATGCTTTCCAATACGTAAGCATGCCCACTGTGGGTATAAGTTCAGGTATAATATTATTCCATAAAAACATTACGACCCATCCGCCCGCTGCTATAAATGCGAGAAAGCCTAAACCAAATAATGGGTACATATAAAATCTTTTGTTGTACATAATTGTATAAATTAATATTGTATAAAATCTTGGTATAAATTGTTGAGTCGCAGGCGAAGATGCTTTACTGCATAGCCTTTGCGAGATATAATAGTTTTAATATTTTCTCCAGTTTGGTCTGCAATTTCCTGCAAACTTATATCTTCTAATTCGTTTTGTATAAATACAGTTTTTTGTTTTTCGGGAAGTTCCTCTAGGGCATTCATCAGCTCATCCCAAAATATTTTTTTGAAATATTCATCCTCGGGTGTGTGACTTTGCGATAATAATATTTCTTTAAAATTTACTTCACCATCGTCGCTGGTAAATGAAAAATCTTCCACCGATTCTGTTTTCTTTTTCCTGAAGTTATCGGTGATTTTATTTTTGGCCACACGGTAAAGCCAACCGCTAATGCTCTCAATAGTTTCTACTTCTTCCAAATTACTAAACTGGTACCATACATCCTGTAAAATATCCTCAGCATCCTCGTCGGTAGCTACTTTACCACGAATGAACGACAGCATTTTTTTGCCGTACTGGTTTACTGTTTGTATTATATTTTGTCGGTTTCTTTGCATTGCAATTTCCACGGCATCTCCTTTTTTTATTGGTAGACGAATGGAGTTTGGTTTTACTTTAAAATAAAATTTTATTGCAATGTTAATAGGTAATTTGCGAATATGTATTTTAAATTATCTTTGCATTGTTCTGTAATTCAAAAGTTCTCGTCATTGCGAGAAGGCTTCCGACGAAGCAATCTCAGGCCGAGTGGTACTTCCAGAGATTGCTTCGTCGCCCAGGCACACAGGCAAACGCATACTCCTCGCAATGACGGCAGCTCAAAAAACTATTATAATACCATGGGGAAATTCCACGACACCATTCAAGATTCCACAAGAGAATTTATTGCCAACCAGCAGATGTTCTTTGTGGCAACAGCACCACTAACCAGCGAAGGTCATATCAATTTATCGCCTAAGGGATTGGATGCTTTTAAGATATTGTCTCCAACCAAAGTTGCTTATATGGATTTGATTGGTAGCGGCAATGAAACGGCTGCACATATATTGGAAAACAAAAGAATTACTTTCATGTTTTGCTCGTTCGATAAAGTACCGAATATATTGCGATTATATGGAAAAGGATATGCTGTAACATGCGAAGATGCAGAGTGGGCAGAGCTTGCAGCACATTTTACAATATATCCCAGCACCCGCCAAATTATTGTGGCTGATATTTATATGATACAAAACTCTTGCGGTTATGGAGTCCCTTTCTATGAATATCAGGGCGAACGTCACATTCATTTCGACTGGGCCGAAAAGAAGGGTGAGCAAGGGCTGGAAGATTATAAGAAAGAGAAAAATTTGGTAAGTTTGGATGGTCTTGCTACGGGGTTGTAATAATAATACCGCCTACCATCCCTCTCCAAATGGAGAGGGTGACGAGCGAAGCAAAGTCGGGTTCCTTCCCTCTCCAAATGGAGAGGGTGACGAGCGAAGCAAAGTCGGGTGAGGCGAGCTAGGGAAGGTGCGGAATACGACGAACAATGCCGCATATATATACTACCTTTGCAGCCACATGAACATCGCAGAAAACATACAATCATTCACCAAAAGCATAGAGCAAAGTATTACAGAAAATATATTGGTAAGTCTGTCATTGGGCAATTACAAAGGCACCGAAGACCAACTGAAAAATATATATGTTAAAAAGATACTGATTAAGAAAGAGGAGAAACTTAATTTTACGTATCGTTATAAAACCAAAGATATAGTTAAGAACTATGATACGAAAGAATCGCTGGAACTTATACAAAATGCACTGAACGAAGGTTTCAGATTTGCTACATTGTTTACTACAGATTTTGATTTGCAATTGGAGAATTTTAATAATGAACGTATTGTTGTTAAAAAACTAAAAGCTTCTAAAACTGCTGTCCCATCAACGACTCACGATCATGCGAAAAAGAGAATTATTACGGCAAATGATAAAGCCTACTTGCACGAATTAAAAATTACCGACGATGCCGGAAATGTATATAATGCTGCACAGGATAAATACAAACAGCTCAATCATTATATAGAAATTTTAAGTTCGCTGATTAAAGATATTCCACAAGATAAACTTAAAAAAGTAGTGGACATGGGCTGTGGCAAAGGATATCTCACATTTGCATTATATGATTATTTAACAAATGTATTAAAACTAGAAACCGAAGTGATAGGGGTGGAGGCAAGAAAAGATTTGGTAGAACTATGTAATACCATTGCCCAAAAATCACTATTCAAGAAATTAAGTTTTGTTGAAGGAACCATAGAAGAATATGATAGTGCCAACACCAATATATTAATAGCCCTACATGCCTGCGACACTGCTACTGACGATGCGATATACAAAGGCATCACTGCGAAAGCGGAATTGATTGTAGTAGCACCTTGTTGTCACAAACAAATAAGAAAACAAATGGAAGACAAACCCATTTCAAATGATATAGATTTCCTTACCAAGTATGGTATATTTATGGAACGCCAGGCCGAAATGGTAACCGATGGAATGCGTGCAATGCTGCTGGAATATTTTGGATATAAAACAAAAGTTTTGGAATTTATATCAGATGCTCATACGCCTAAAAATGTAATGATAGTAGGAATTAAAGATAGCAAAAAAGTATATAAAGACGAAGATATATTACTCCAGTTTCAAGAAGCGAAAGCATATTTTGGTATTGGCTATCATCACTTGGAAAGATTGCTTGGATTATAAAGTCCGTCATTGCGAGGAGGAACGACGAAGCTTCGCCACGGCGAACTCTGCTGCTCGCAATGACGGCGTACAGTACTCGAAACATTTTTTTCATTTTTTTGTTATCATTTATTTAAAATAAACACATGCAAAATATTTTAAACTTGGTAGGCAAACAATTAACCGAATTGCCACAAAATATAGAGCAACCACTTGAGTTGGAGGAATTGCTTTTGGATAAAAACCATATAGAGTCTCTTTCACCAGAAATAGGGAATTTTACCAATCTAAAAGTGCTCAATGCATTTAGCAATAAGCTCAATTCAATTCCTGAAAATATTGGGCAATTAAAAAACCTGCATATATTAAATGTTGGCAATAATCATATAACAACACTTCCAGAAAGTTTTGGAGAATTGTCAAACTTATATATGTTCGATATCGGGCATAATAATTTGAATGCACTTCCAAGTTCCATTGGCAATTTAAAAAAACTGTCTTTTCTATATTTAAGCACCAACAATATTTCTCAAATTCCTGATAGCATAGGAGGTTTGGAAAGTTTGTTATATCTCAATATTGCAGAAAACAAACTCACTTCAATCCCAAGCAGCATAGGCAAGTTGACCAATATGATAGAACTTCGTTTATATGATAATATACTTACAGAAATTCCAGAAAGCCTAAGTGCATTAACGAATTTAAGAGAGTGTTATTTAATGAATAATAAAATTACTTTCTTGCATGATAGTATTGGGAATATGAAACAACTGCGTAAATTAAATTTGGAAAATAATAAGCTTTCTGAGATTCCTGAATCTATATCATATTTATATTTATTAACGGAATTAACACTCAGAAAAAATCAACTTACTTTTATTCCAGAATCGATAGGTGAACTAAAAAAATTGGTGTATCTAGATTTGCGAGCCAATCAACTCACTACATTACCCGACAGTTTGGCTAATATTGAGACATTGGAAAAATTAGATTTGCGTTGGAATAATTTTAAAGTACAACCCAAGTGTATCGAAGTTTTAAGAGAAAGAGGCTGTGTTGTTTTTGAATAATGAGCAAGTCAAATTGTCTAAAAAATATGGGTGGCCGCATATATGCAAAACGCATGACTCATTTAAAATAATTTAATCATGTTTAATAAAGCATATAATATAGCCAATAAGTATACGCACCCATTAATAGTGGCCATGCGTTTCTTCGATGGCACGGTTGACAGTGGTTTAGGCTCGTTTGTGGTACTGAATAAAGAAGGTTGGATAATGACGGCTGCACATAATTTAGGTGCGGCTTTTATGTTCAATCAGCATAAAGAGGAAATGAAAGTATATGAACAAAATATAGCTCAAAATCTTTCTGTACTTCCCAACAATAAATGGATAACCGATTTTGCTATACTATTAAGCGGACAAAAAATTAATATATTAGAAAGTTATATATACCAAGAGCATGATTTGGCATTTTTGAGAATAGATAACCATGCACTTCACGGACAAACTATATTTCCTAAAATCATTAATTCAAATTCTATAAGTCCGGGAACAAGCTTGTGTAAGTTGGGTTTCCCGTTTGTAGAAGTAAGAGCCACATTTGATGCAAATACAAAAAGTTTTATACTTCCTCCCAACTTATTACCTATTCCATTATTCCCAATCGAAGGAATATATACAAGAAATATGAAAATGGGAAAATCGCAAGATGGAACTATGGATATATTGTTTTTGGAAACTTCTTCACCCGGATTAAAAGGACAAAGCGGCGGACCAATTTTCGATACCGAAGGAAATATATATGCTATACAATCGCAGAATTTAACTATTCCATTGGGCTTTAAAGGCAGCATAGAAGTGAACGGACAAATGATAGAAGAAAACCAATTTTTCAATGTGGGAATAGGCGTGCATCCGTTCACGATTGAGACGTTGTTGAAGAAGCATGGGATACAATACCAAAGTGTGTCAGTCTGAGTTTATCGAAGACAGAGTTCGAAGGGAATTGTTTCGATACTGCTATATAAAAATAACATCCAGGTTTGTCTACCCTTCGATAAACTCAAGATGACAAATAAATAAAATAACCATTCGACTACGCTCATGATAACAAAAATGGAAAATACAAAATATATAGCAGTTCTCCGCGGCATAAATGTAAGCGGACAAAAGATGATAAAGATGGATGCTCTGCGATTGATGTTTGAGAATCTTAAATTCAAAAATGTGAAAACTTATATACAAAGTGGCAATGTAGTTTTTGAAACAGCGAATAATAAAACAAATGAATTGGAAGAAACAATAAAAGCACAAATATTAAAACAGTTTGGCTTTGAAGTGCCAGTAATGGTAAAGGATGCAGAAGAAGTTGAGCAAGTGATTGCCCATAATCCATTTATGAAAAATAAAGAGATTGATATCACCAAACTGCATATTACTTTTTTATCAGCCATAGGAAACGATACAGGAATTGATAAAATAAAAGAAGGAAATTATGGCGATGATGAGTATATAATACTGGATAAAGCTATATATTTATATTGCCCCAATGGATATGGAAATACGAAATTGAATAATAATTTTTTTGAAAATAAATTGAAAGTAACTGCTACTACTAGGAATTGGAAAACGGTGAATGAGCTTTTGAGAATGGTTAATGGTTGATGGTGAATTGTTAATGGCTGACGCCGATATAATAGGTAGATGATTTTCTTTGAAAATAAGTTTTAATATTTTTTGTTTCATATATATAATAACAATAAAAATGCAAGATTACAGAAAAGTACAATATATCATAAATGCACCCGAGGTGATGATGGGTGATATTAAATTAAGGCAGGCTATTCCGGTAAATAATATAGAGCAGATTAGTCCGTTTATATTGTTGCATCATTTCGATAAGGAGATGAAACCTTTGGAAGCTGGATTTAATGTACCGCCGCATCCGCACAGGGGTTTTAGTCCCATTACATTTATGTATGAAGGTGCTGTGGAGCATGAAGATTCATTGGGAAATAAAAAGGTAATTCATGATAACGAAGTGCAGTGGATTAATGCTGGAAGAGGTATTATACATAGTGAAAAAGCGGATAAAGATTTTGTGGAAAAAGGTGGTAGGTACCAAGGAATACAATTGTGGGTAAATACACCCAAGGCAAAGAAATTGCAGCCTGCTTCTTACCAACCCATTACTGCCGATGAAATAGTTTTGATAGAAAAAGAAGGCGTAGAATTTCGTTTGGTTTCTGGAACTTATATGGATAAAAAAGGTCCCGCAGATTCTGATGTTTTTACAGCCATGTTGCGAATGAAAAGTGGAAGTGATTATACATTTAATTTCCCTGCAACTCACAATGTAGTATTTTATGTTTTGGAAGGACAAGTAAAATTGAATGGAGAAAAATTTGCCTTGCAACATAGCTTAATTGTATTTGAAAATACCGATGGAGAAATTTTATTGGAAGCCGGCGATGATGCCAAATTGCTACTAATGGCGGGCGAACCCATCAATGAACCTTTGGTTAGTTATGGACCGTTTGTAATGACTTCGCAAACAGAAATTATGGAAGCCATGCGTGATTATCAGATGGGGAAAATGGGGTTCCTTTATTAAAGAAAAG
This sequence comes from Flavobacteriaceae bacterium, assembly GCA_025363675.1. Classification (GTDB taxonomy): domain Bacteria; phylum Bacteroidota; class Bacteroidia; order UKL13-3; family UKL13-3; genus CANJUD01. The sequence goes on from JANYDJ010000074.1 coordinate 46,110, forward strand.
TGAACTTCTACGCGTCATGCTCAATTTATTTCAGCATCTTTAAAACACGTTCTTAGATACTGAAATAAAATCAGCATGAAGTCTGTTCTTTTATTATATTTGTGCCATGCAAATAATTTCAGTCGCACATATAAGAAACTACAGATTGTTTGTGGAGTTCGATAATGGCTCAACTAAAACCATTGATTTAGAAAAATATATTCGCAACAGCGACAGCCCGATTATTGAGGAATATTTGGATATTGATTTGTTTTGCGAAGTTTATATGAATGACGAAGGAGCTCTATGCTGGGGCGATAGCGAGATGGTTATAACTTCTGAGAATATATTAAGCGGAGAGTTTGATATCATATAAAAGTAAACATGAACGATAATCAAAAAATACATATTGTAGCCATTTCTGGAAGCTTAAAAAAGACATCTTCCAATACCAATATTTTGCGAGCAATTGCCAGCTATATGCCTAGCCATGTAGTGATAAATATATATAATGATTTGGAATCTATCCCGCCTTTTAATCCTGATAAGGAAAATGATTTCGAGTCGGTTAATAATTTGAGAAAATAATTGGCACAGGCTGATGGCGTTATTATATGCACACCCGAGTATGCTTTTGGTGTTCCGGGAGTTTAAAAAAATGCATTAGATTGGGTTGTTTCATCGGGCGAATTAAATAAAAAACCTCTATCAGCAATTAGTGCCTCTCCTCTATATTTGGGTGGCGACAAAGCCTTGGCATCACTACTTCTCACACTTACAGCATTGGGAACTGTTACGCCCCAAAATATAACATATAGTATAGGCAATGTAAATAATAAATTGAATAAAGAAGGATTGATTATCGATGAAGATACAATTGAGAAATTGAAAGAAATTTTGAATCATTTGCTTCATGAAATTCAAAAAAGCAAAAATATATTTTTTCAAAACCTTGACAAATAAAAATTGTTGAAATGTATTTTTATATTCCTTATCTTCGCCCTCTCTAATCCAATTTATTATTAATCATGTCAGATACAAAAGGAACTAAGGAAAATCCTTGGAAATTAAAAACCCCTCCCGGCATATCAGAATATGAAATGTATAAAGATGCTAAAGACGGTAAAGATATATTAGTTTGTACTGTTGGCAAAACAGTATTACATTATGATTATCGTTGTATTAATGATCTTCATAATATGTTGCAAGAACACGGCAACTGGATTTTCCTAGGAAGTGCCGATGAGCAAAAACCAGCAGCTGATGGAACCGTGGAAGCATGGGGACGTTCAGAGAAAAATCCTGTTGGTGGTTGGTATGGTTTGAAGAAAGGATTACGCGGGCGTTTTGGAATGTACTTGCCGCCTTTGTTAGAAGAGCTAGGATTGGCAGAGCTTGAACACAATCCGAAAAGTAATAGGATGCGGGCATTATAATATATTATACTTTTTCTCTCAGCATTTCATTATATCTCATATTCCTGCTCAACGCACTAATTGCCCGAGCTATCCGCTTGGCCTTAGTTTCATCAGTCTTTGCTGAGGCAATCCATTTCGAAAAATAATGCTGATGCGATTTGGCTAATGTATTAAAAAATCTTACTGCTCGTTCTTCTTCAGTCAAGCAGTCAATAAAATCTGAATCATATACTATTGGACTATTATCTGCTTCCATTTGCACGGTTATCATATCGCCTTTTCTTCTGCCAATTTTTTTTCGCACTTCACTATTCAGTGCCAGTATAAATCCTCCATCACCCATTGGTAAAACTGCCATCCCCTTAAAACTATAATTGTCTAATTTCCCTTTAACGCGGTATGCTTTTTTTACATTCGGCTTAATCTGCGATGAAATTTCTTCCGATATTTCTATATATGACCAGCCTGTTTTTTCGCCTTTGTTAGCAAATTTTTTTAACGGTGTGGTAAAGGTTATCATATATCAATATTGTCCATGGTTGGTGTCCTCACCATAACTGTTCGGAAGCTTTTGATGTTTGGTAAAATGTCGCGTCCCTAAAAGGACTTGGTGTGGGTGGGGTTCTGTTTTTTACCAATGTTAGATCCCGATGGGACTTATAATATTGCCCCTTTAGGTGCAATATATTGGTAAAAAGAAGACTTGTATAAAACTTAAGTCCCTTTAGGGACGCGACAAACGGATGTTCCGAACACCTGTGGCGAGGACACCAACCACGGGCATTCACCTAATATTATCAGGCGTCAGCCCATTCATCATTTATAATTCATAACTCATCATTTAAATTATATCTATCTCATAAGAAATATCAGCAGCCTTCACCAACATGGCATACACGCCGCAGTATTTTTCGAGAGAAAGTTTTACCGCACGTTCTATTTTTTCTAAATCAGCTACAGCCAAATGTATATGATATATAATTTTGATGGTGTGGTATATTTTGGGATAATCATCTGTTAACTCCCCCATAACTTCAATTGACAAATCACTAAATTCAACTTTCATTTTTTGTAGAATAGGAACAATATCCATTCCTGAGCATGCAGCAAGAGCACTTAATACCAAGGGTTTTGGCGTGGGTCCTAAATCTTCGGCACTATGGTCCAGTATTATTTTATGGCCACTTATTTCGGTTTCAAAAGCCATTCCTGACAGATACTTGGTAGTAGTTGAATGTAACACTATAATAATATATTAATTTGAAAACATGAGCTTTTTTTCTAGAGAGTCATCCAATTTTGGCAGTTTGTTTCGTTGTACCAAATAAGAAGTAAGTTCGGCAAATTCCTTATATATAAAATGGGCATCCATTGCCGACTTTAAATATCCTGCACCCGTGCTTCCGCCTGTACCTGTGCGACTCCCTATCATGCGTTTAACCATGGCTAAATGTCGCGAACGCCATTGGCTCATCAAAGAATCTATATCTAACAATATACTAATAAGCTGATAGGGCAACTGCAATAAGGGGTAATCTCTATATAGCATAATAAACAAAGCGTGCCTATTTGCTTGGGGGCTCAATCTACGATCCTTCGGATAATTCTCATCATCCATAAATAACATATTAAAGCCAACATCATTTTGTCTTTCATCGGGATGCAAGGTAGAAAAATATACTTCTCTATACTTTTGCCAAAAGGGGTGGTCAGAATATCTTTTGTCAGACTCTTGTGCCCAGGATGCGTGGTCGAAAAATGGCATACGCTCGAGCCAACTAATAATCAATTCCAATAAGGAGACCTCTTTTTCAGAATTTTTTACACGCTCAATATCTTCCTTATTGAGCTGCGAAGTATAATAGTTTTGTCCATGGCGTTGCTCATATTTCAACCCCAGTAAAGCTTCCAATTGTTTAAATTGTATACTTTGAAAACCTGATGCTGGCCTCAATAAATCTCTAAAATCGAGAAAGTCGAGCGGGGTCATAGATTCTATAATATCCATTTTGTCCACCAACATTTGCAGTATTAATCCTACCCTTCTTAGGCGGTGAACCACATTCATTAATTCTGGCGAATTATCGGGTATATGGGGTTGGCTAAAAACTTGACGTGCTATATTCACTTCATATATAATTTGCTTGAACCAAAGTTCGTATGATTGGTGAATAATGATGAACAGCATTTCATCGTCGGCTCGTATGCCAGCCTTAGTACTTTCAGGCTCTTGGGCGTTTAGTATCTTATCGAGTTGAAGATACTCACTGTAATAAACAGGCTTTTGTTCCATGGTATAAATTTAAATATAAACTGATAGTTATTTTACCTCCAATTTGGTATGTATTATACAATCTTTGTCTTTAATAATGATATGATATAGTCCTTTTGAGAAATCTGATATATTAATGGTTTGAATATTTTTTTCAACCTGTATTTTAATAGGATTATAATAAATCAATCTGCCGGTATTGTCATATATTTCCATTCTGCCACTGGCATTCTTATCGGCATTAAATTGTATATTCACATATTCGGATGCAGGGTTGGGAAATACCAACAAGTTATGATATATATTTGTTTCCACTTGATTAACTCCACTGGTTGGGTAGCCCAATTTAAAATCCCAGATACCCCGCCCGTAGGTAGCAAAACGGGCTGTTTGGGTGCGGTCGATAAATTCCACACTCCAATAGGTTTGGTCAGGAGCAACGGCACCTCCTATATACTTCCAAACTGAATCTGCAATACTATATACATAAGGTCCTGCATCGGTAGCAGCAAATATATATTCTTCTTTACTATCCATTGCCAATTCAAATAGCATGGTATTGGGCAGTCCCGAAACTCTAGGAACAAAAGTATTACCATTGTCTGTACTCATCCAAAAACCCGCTGTGGAATATCCACTTCCCGATATATATATAATATCCTTATTTTTTTTTGAGGGTAATATACATGCACCATACAAATAATTTGCACCAGGTCCTGCAAATGTTTGTGTGGTGTCCCAACTTTGGCCACCATCCTTGCTTTTCCAAAACAAACCTTGGTCAGTCATTACATATTTGTAATTGTGGTTAATTGGAGAAAATGCAATAGCTGAAATGCGGTCTCCCTGTTTGCGGGCAAAATTAAAAGTTTCTTCGGTAGCTTGTAGTTTGTTGGTATTAATATATTGCAGTTTATATAAATGTGCTTCGGTATTGGCATCGCTGCCCCCACCCATCCAGCACATAGTTGGCACGTCTGGATCGGCAGTTAAAGGGGCTATCCATACTTGTCCTTTACTGGTAAAATTCCATCGGCTATTATTATAGGTATTGGCAATATCATTATAATACATCACAAAACCCGGATAGTCGCACCACAGACTGTTACCACTATCGCCGCTTACCAAATGCCCATAATCGCCACTAATTGTTTGTTCAAAATCGAGTGTGCCACCTATATCATTTTTACATGCTTGAAAACCTTGATCCTGTGCCCCCGCATACACACGTTTCGGGTCGGCCTTGGCGGTATATACTGAATAGTACTGGCTTACATCGAGCCCGCTCATTGATATATTTTGTACACTTTGCAGCCCATCGTTACTATAATAGGTGCCGCCATCGCAATTTATATATATCAGCTCTTTTCTATTCTTTCCCATTTTAGCCTGAATGGATTGTATATCGGCATGGAGCTTATAGGCAACATCTGCATAATATTCGCCCCAGGTATTAAACTGTTTGAATGTTTTACCCGCATCTCTGCTTATCCAACATTCTATATTACCCAAATATATATTGTTTGGATTACTTATATCGCAATTAAAATTTCTATTATACGGATTTTTATTAAAGTAGGATTGAAAGTTCCAACTATTCCCACTATTTGTCGAATAAAACAAACTATCATGAATATACGCATACAAATAGGTTCCTGTTTTATTTTCAAGACCCGCAAGATAGGCATTACCTTTAGGGCTATAGGGTATATTACTTACATAGTTTAACTGATCATTATAATCATTTTTCACACACAAAGTATCTGTTACCAACATATATAATTTGCCCGATCCATAAGGTGCGGTCCATATACTAAAGCGTGATGCTCCTCCAAAAATATTTTCATTAAAAGAAGTATCGAGCACAAATGTTTTTCCTTGATTTTTTGAACTATATAATGATGTTTGTGCATTCCAACTGTTATAGTTCCAATCGTGGGCCAATATATATACTGTTTTTTGAGAATCGTTTGCTACCACTGCTTGTTCTATATTGCCCCACTTCACAATATTATCTAATCCTGCAGCTTTGTTCCAGTGTGCTCCTTCATCGTCGCTATAATAGGCTTTGTTATTGGAAGTAACTGCCAATATCCGTTTTTTTCCTACTGCTATATATAATATTTTAACCATTCGCAAGCCACCAAATTTTAATTTGTCATTCAGTACTTTCCAGTTTGAACCATCGGGATTACTTCGCCATATATTTCCCTGGTCTGACCCCGCATATAATAAATTGTTTACCGTATCCAAATCAACACATAGGGTACGTCCTGCATTGTTGGCACTGCCTTTTTCGTGCCAGTGCCCTTTTAGTTTGCCACTAAAAAATGAATCGACACTGCCGCGAAAATTCATTATATTATTATATTGTGTTTGGCTATTACTGCGGTTTATTTCTTCCCAATTAATACCCGGAGCTGCTCGGTGTATGTAGTTTATATATTCTTTGCGGGCATTGTGAAACTCTTCGTTTTCATCTTGGCTTGTATTAAATTCTGTAGGTTTGGGATTCTGCACTCCGCTTACAAAATTCGAGATATTCGTTAGTCCTGTATTTTGGGGAATAGTTTTTTGAAAGTTTTTTGAAACCAATTGCTTTTGGTTTGTCTCCGCTATAATTCGCGATTCACCAACCCAAACTTTATTGCCATTATCCTCACCCAAAAATTGATTTATAAATAGGGTACAACCTATCCAAAACAAGATACTAAAACCTATAATATATTTCCCTTTATTCATTAATCCCATTTTTTAAAAAGCAACGCAAATTAAGGCAAAATGGCTTTTAGTAGTTTATTTTGCAACGAAATTATGAAAAACCTAATAGAAGAATTACAGTGGCGAGGCTTGCTTTTCGACCAAATGCCTGGCATTGATGAACACCTGCAAAAGAGCATGGTTACTGGCTATATTGGCTTCGACCCAACCGCTCCGTCGCTCACCATCGGCAATTTTGTGCAGATTATTTTGCTGATGCATTTGCAACGCTGCGGACACAAACCTATTGCCGTTGTGGGTGGTGCCACGGGTATGATTGGTGACCCATCAGGCAAAGCCTCAGAAAGAAATTTGCTCGATCTTGAGACCCTAAAATACAACGAACAAAAAGTAAAAGAACAGCTCAGCAAATTCCTCAATTTCGATTGCGGTGCCAATAGTGCTTTGGTAGTAAACAATTACGATTGGATGAAGGATTTTACCTTCCTCGATTTCTTGCGTGATGTGGGAAAACACCTCACGGTAAATTATATGATTGCCAAAGACTCTGTGAAAACTCGTATGGAATCAGGCATTTCATTCACTGAGTTCAGTTACCAATTATTACAAGGTTACGATTTTAAACATTTATATGATACTTACGGCTGCACCTTGCAAATGGGGGGCAGCGACCAATGGGGCAATATGACCGCAGGCACTGAATTGGTGCGTAGAATGGCGGGCGGCGAGGCTTGGTGTATTACAAGTCCGCTAGTTACAAAGGCTGATGGAACTAAGTTTGGCAAAAGTGAAAGTGGCAATGTATGGCTCGATGCGGGTATGACTTCCCCTTATAAGTTCTATCAATTTTGGTTAAATGTAAGCGATGAAGATGCAAAAAAATTCATCCGCATTTTTACATTTTTGGATAGAAATATAATAGAAAATTTAGAAGCAAAACATATAGCTGAACCACACTTGCGTGAATTGCAAAAAACGCTTGCAAAAGAACTTACTATATTAGTTCACGGCGAGCAAGAATATAATACTGCGGTAGATGCATCCAACTTATTGTTTGGAAATGGCACCACCGAGCAGTTAAAACAAATGGACGAAAGTTTATTATTAAATGTACTAGAAGGTGTGCCCATGGTTGAAGTTGAGAAAGCAAGTATTATAGGTTTAAACATTGTAGAAGTACTATCAACCAATACAAACAATATAATATTCCCCAGCAAAGGTGAAGCACGGAAGATGGTTGAAGCCAATGGGGTTTCATTGAATAAAGAAAAAGTAAACCTCGAAAAAAACATTGAAGAAACTGATTGGTTGCAGGGGCGATATATACTTGCACAAAAAGGGAAGAAGAATTATTTTTTGATTAAAGGGGTGTAGAAATATAATTTCATTACATGCAACCATTTGTGTATAATTGTACTCTTGTACAAAAACACTATTTGCATGGGGAATTATTTACGTAGCATTTTAATTGTAGTTTTATTTATTGTTTCGTTGCATTCAATTGCTGGGCATGTTGCAGGTGCTTATATAGAGTACAAATGTTTAGGGCAAGATTCTTTTGAAGTAACACTACACGTTTATAAAGATTGCAAAGGGGTAAGCCTTGCTGCACCCAATTTGGGAGTAGAGGGTGTTGGATGCACTTATTCTAAAAGCTATGGAATGACGCAAATATCTTGTGGTGATGTTACTCCTGTCTGTAAAAAATCTTGTAGTAAGTGTGACGGTTCTAATTGCAATGCAAATGGATACCCTACTGGAAGTAATCCTAGTTGTACTTTCCCTTATGGTATTGAAAAATTGGTTTTCAAAAAGACTATAACTTTTAAAAGCACGAATTGTTGTAAGTTCCGTTTAGAATATTCTGCTTACGGCCGCAGTGGGAATATAACCACTTGTTGTGCAGCAGATAATTTATATATATATTCAGAACTGGACCGTTGTGTTTCACCACAAAATAGTTCACCGCAAATTTCCTATGAGCCATTAAGTATGATATGCAAAGGAAATTGTATTTCATCTAATGTAGGTGCTCTAGACACAATCAACCATGATTCTTTATCCTATCATCTGACTTCTGCTCTAAATGGATTTGGAAGTAATTGTACCTATCAAGGGTCATATACTTATCAGTATCCATTATATTATGATGGTTTCCCCAATACAAAAACTTTCGACCCAAAAACTTGTAAAGGATTTGTGTTAGATTCTATAACCGGAAATTTAATGTTTAAGCCTATGCAACAGCAGGTTGCTGTTGTTGTCATAGAAATAAAGGAATGGCGAAGAGATAGTAATTGTAAAGCAAAATTAATTGGCAGCATGCATATAGACTATCAATTAACTATCGTAGCTAATTGTACCAATACTCCTCCCATACTTTCTGATACAACTACTATCTGTGGTTTTGCTGGCGATAAAATATGTATCAATAATATATTAAGTGCTGATTCTGGAAGTAAGGATACCGTTTTACTAAGTTGGAACCATGGAATACCCAAAGGCTCATTCACAACATCATTTCCTTCAAAAAGCAAAAAACAACAATTCGATTTTTGCTGGCAAACAACTGCAGCAGATAGTAGTAATATACCCTATTATTTTACAGCTTATGCCACGGATGATGCATGCCCACTGCAAGGCCGCACCATGCGTGCATACTCGGTTACCGTGAGTAAGAGACCAGATGTTTCTCGTACGATTTCTTATATCGGTTGCGGAAAAATAAAACTACAAGCCGCTCCTTTAAATCAAAATTTTTGCCTTGATATATATAATTATAAATGGTATGTAGATGGTGCCTTTTATAATAGTAAAGATACGATTGCAAATGTAAAAAAGGGAGGAAATATATATATAACACTTGCAGTTGGTATTAATGGTTGTACTACCTATTTTTATGATTCTATTATAGTTCAACCATTTTTAAATATTGATATTGGCCCTGATACTGCCATATGCAAAGGAACTTCAATCAATATAAAATCTAAAGTCACAAATGGGTTTCCGCCTTATAGATATAAATGGTTAAGCAATGCCAACGATTCTTTGGATAATTATTCTTACTTGGGTTTGCAAGATACCGATATCATTTGTAAAATAACAGATAGTGTGGGCTGTAATAATTTTGATACTATACATATTGCTATTTTGTCATTACCAAATTTTACCATATATAGTCAACAAAAATGTTTTGGAGACACTATAAATTTTCATGCTTATAATAAATTTAATGTAGTAAATTTTAGTTGGATGGATTTACAAACTGGGAAAATAGTTTGTACGCAACAATATTATAATACCAATACACCACAAAAATTATTGGTTGTGGGTACTGATAAAAACGGTTGCATAAGCTTTGATACCGCCATCACCAATTATTTGCCCGCCATAAATACCTTTGCTGGTGCCGATAAATTTCAATGCCCGAAAGCTATAACAAATATGATTTCGAATGGGGTCGATTCTACATTTTGGTCAGTGCTTGGCAGTAAGATTTTTTTCTATCAAGGTAATATCTATTCATATAGTTTCGATTCAAATACAACACTTTTATTGAAAGCAATTAAAACCGTGAGCGGCTTCAATTGCGTTGGATATGATACATTAAATATATCAATACTACCCAACCCTATTATTACACTTCCAGCAAATTATTATAATTGCAAAGGTGTTATTACTTCCCTTATTGCATCGGGCCAAAATAGTTATTCTTACAAATGGGATACTGGCGATACCACCTACTATACCAAGGCATCACAAACAGGATATTATAAAGTAATCGCTACTGATTCCAATGATTGTATAGATTCTGCCACCACACAATTAAGTAATTTCCCTTCGCAACAAGTTTCAATTAATATATATAATGATACCTTAATTGCTAGTAATTCAAACTTTGTATTATACGATTGGTACCGCAATAGTTTGTTTGATACCAGTACCATTGTTCCCTGGCTGTATATTAAACTGTTTGGAAATTACAGCTTATATGCAGTAGATTCAAATGGCTGTATCGCCACCTCAAATCTATTAAATATTAGCACTCTCAAAAGTGGTATATATACAGTGCCTAACATAGACGGTATAAAGGTTTACCCCAATCCTTCTTCTGGAATATACTATATAGAAAGTCCTGTTACAATTAGTGATTTAATGATTTATGATTTAATGGGAAGAAGAATATATAATAATACAAACAATCTGAATGTACTTGATTTGAGCGGACAGCCCGAAGGGATATATTTGTTGCAGATTAATAAAAGTGTTTGGGTAAAGCTAAGTAAACAGTAAATAGGAGTAAGGAATAAGTACCTGCTGCGTCAGCTCCTTACTCCTTATTCCTTACCACTTACCACTTATCTTTGCCTCCATGATTTTTACCGATACGCATTCGCATCTTTATTCCACCCAATTTAATGCCGACATTGATGAAGTAGTTGCTAAAGCACAAGAAGCGGGAATAAAAAGGGTATTCCTTCCCAATGTGGATTTGGAAAGCATCGAACAACTTAAAAATCTTACCGCCAAATATCCTGACGTAATGAAACCGATGATGGGTCTGCACCCCTGCGAGGTAAAAGAAAACTACAAAGAAGTTCTGGATATTATATATGCTGAATACCAAACAGGGAATTATATAGCAGTGGGCGAAATAGGAATGGATTTGTATTGGGACAAAACTACCGAAAATATCCAAGCCGATGCTTTTATTACCCAATGCAAATGGGCTGCTGCAAATAACCATGCCGTCTCGATTCATTGCAGAGAGGCTATTGGTCTGACCATAGAATTATTGCAAAAAGAAAAAATACCGGGCTTAAAAGGGGTGTTTCATTGCTTCGGTGGTTCCTTAATTCAAGCCAATGAAGTTATTGAAATGGGTTTTATGCTGGGAATTGGCGGTGTGGTCACCTATAAAAATACCGACCTGCGAGAAACTTTAAAACAGGTAAATTTGAAGCATATCGTTATAGAAACCGATTCTCCCTATTTGGCCCCTGTGCCCTATCGTGGTAAGCGGAACGACACCATATTTTTACTCGAAACCGCCAAAATATTGGCAGATATATATAGTTTAACACTAGCAGAAATTGCAGACACCACCACTAAAAATTCCATGGAAATATTTGGTTGTTAGTGCTAATTAGGTAAAACGGTTTTATTTTTGCAAACTGTCGTTTTCAATTTTAAAAAAAACAAAATGAAAAAATTATTCTTTACTATCGCTATTATTTGTTCTTGCTTCTTTGCACATGCACAGTTTGATGCACCTCCAAAGGAATCTGCAGATACCATGATGGGTATATCAGGGCAGAGCGTGTACCACAAATACATTATCGAAATTGTGGGTAACAAAAAGGATACTATCCATGTATTCGACTCAGCAAAAATAAAACTGCCTTTACCCAGCGAATACTATTTTGTTCGTGTATACCGACTCACCTTTAAAGGCGAGTTAAAAGATTATCGCGTAGTTAAATTCAACCTTGTGTTTAGCAACGAAAGCGGACTGAACACTACTATGAGATCATTGAACAAATGGATGGAAGACCCGCTATTGTCCACCTTTAAAGAAGGACGCCCTGGCAGCGTGGTTTCCATTGGTGAAATTATGATTGAGGACGAAAGCAACAAACAACGAGATGTGGGTAGCTACCAACTTTTTTACTTTTAAATATATAATTGATTCCAGAGAAAAATAACTGATGGGCAAAAAATACAGTGAGTACAACAAAATAGATTTTCCTAAATTTGAACAAGAAATATTAGCATTTTGGAAAGAACAACAGATTTTTAAAAAATCTATTGACAATAGAAACGATAACGAAGATTTTATTTTTTATGAAGGGCCTCCTTCAGCCAATGGCATGCCAGGCATTCACCATGTAATGGCTCGAGCTGTAAAGGATACTTTTTGTCGCTACAAAACTTTGCAAGGATATAAAGTTGATCGCAAAGGTGGTTGGGATACCCATGGCCTTCCTGTAGAATTGCAAGTTGAAAAGGAACTGGGCATTACCAAAGAAGATATTGGCACCGGTAAAAAAGATAAATACGGCAATGAGGTAACTATAAAATATTATAATGACCAATGCCGTAAAACTGTAATGCGTTACAAAGAGGTATGGAACAATCTTACCGAACGCATGGGCTATTGGGTCGATTTGGAACATCCTTATATTACTTATGAAAATAATTATATAGAAAGTCTTTGGCATTTGTTAAAAATGTTATATGATAAAGGACTTATATATAAAGGTTATACCATACAACCCTATAGTCCCGCAGCCGGCACAGGGTTGAGCAGCCACGAGCTGAACCAACCGGGTACATATAAAGATGTGAAGGATATGACTGCGGTGGCGATGTTTAAGCTGAAGGACTATGATATTAATAATTACAATAATCATGTTAAAGAAATTGTTGATGTAATCAAGTCTAAAAGTCATTCTCCAAATGACATATACTTTTTAGCTTGGACTACTACACCTTGGACTTTACCCAGTAATACTGCATTAGCAGTTGGGAAAAATATAGACTATGTTGTTGTAAACACTTTCAATCAGTATTCGGACGAGGACACCCCCAGTCAAATCACCGTGATATTAGCACAAGCCTTATTGGGGAAATATTTCAGTGAGCAACTTGCAGAAATGCCTTTGTCTGACTACATAAAAGGGGATAAAAAAATACCATATCAAATTGTTCATACTCTAAAAGGGAACGATTTAGAATACTTAGAATATGAACAGCTTTTAAAGTACGAAACTCCTTTTGAAGGTGATTCGTTTAGAGTCATAATAGATCGTGAAAAAAACTTCGTAACAACAGAAGATGGAACAGGAATCGTACACATAGCTCCTAGTTTTGGGGCAGATGATTTTAGAGTAGCGAAAAACAATAAAATTGGTTCGCTAACTCTTGTTGATTTAAGAGGGAGATTCGAAAACAGCGTTTCCGATTTTCAAGGAGAGTATGTAAAAGAGCAATACTATACCGAGGACGAGAAAAAGGTGGAAATTGAAAAGCTTAAAAATTTACCAGATTCACCCGATTTATACAAAAACAAATATAACAAACAAATAAGAGCTATTGTTAGTCGAACAAATGAATATTTAAGTGTGGATGAACGCATTGTATTAAAACTACAATTAGAAGGTAAGCTTTTCAAAAAAGAAAAATACGAACATACTTACCCGCACTGTTGGCGTACCGATAAACCTATATT
>JANYDJ010000183.1 GCA_025363675.1 Flavobacteriaceae bacterium
AAATCCGCAGCGGAAACCAAATCCCAAAGCTGCAGAACTCTCAGGTTCGAAGGTTAGTGATGCATCATTTAATTGCAATTTATACATAGCTTCACGCAGCTCTTCAAAATCATCGGTATCTATGGGGTATATACCTGCAAATACCATGGGTTTTACATCTTCAAAACCTTGTATACCTTCGTCGCACGGGCGATTTACTTGGGTAAGTGTATCACCTACTTTTACTTCTCTGGCTTCTTTTATTCCTGAAATGATATATCCCACATCGCCCGCAAAAATTTGTTCACGTGGTTCTTTTTCTAAACGTAAAACACCAATTTCATCTGCAAAATATTCTTTGCCTGTAGCAATAAATTTTACGCGATCGCCTTTGCGAATTGAGCCATCGGTTACTTTAAAATATGCTATAATTCCACGAAAAGAATTAAATACCGAATCAAAAATCAAAGCTTTTAAGGGCTTCTCTACATCGCCACTTGGAGCTTTCACACGTTTGATAATCGCCTCTAAAATATTTTCAATACCAAGGCCTGTTTTTCCGCTGGCATGTATAATAGTATCGGGGTCTACACCTAGTAAATCAACAATTTGCTCCGTTACATCTTCTATCATTGCACCTGGCAAATCAATCTTGTTTAGTACCGGAATAATTTCCAAATTGTTTTCCAAAGCCAAATACAAATTCGAAATAGTTTGTGCTTGTATACCTTGTGCTGCATCAACAATAAGCAAAGCACCTTCGCAAGCAGCAATAGAGCGACTCACTTCATAACTAAAATCCACATGACCCGGAGTATCGATTAGGTTCAATACATATTTCTCTTTTTCAAAAATATAATCCATTTGAATGGCGTGACTCTTAATGGTAATTCCACGCTCACGCTCCAGGTCCATATCATCGAGCAGTTGTGCCTGCATATCGCGTTTTAAAACGGTTTTGGTAAACTCGAGCAGGCGGTCGGCTAGGGTACTCTTGCCGTGGTCAATATGAGCAATGATGCAAAAATTTCGGATATTCTTCATAAAATTCGCAGCAAAGATAAGTGAAGGAGACCGAAGCGGGAAGTAGGAAGCTAGAAGACGGAAGTTAGAAGTAGGAAGACCGAAGTTGAGAATATGCAGGATTAACCTTCGGACTTCCACTTCCGGCTCTTAGCTACTAACCCGAAAAATAAAATTTGCATTGCCAAGAATAGTTTCTACTTTTACCCACTTAATAAACCCCATTATAATACCATGAAAAAATATATAATCCTTGTGTTTGCAATATTCTTTGTAATGAATATCACTGCACAAAACTCCATCCCAAACGGAAATTTTGAAACCTGGAATTCGGCAACCTACGATTATCCACAGTACTATCCATTTAATTCAAATCCAGAAGCTTTTTACAAGTGTAATGCAAGTTTTAATGTTGTTAAAACAACAGATACATATCATGGAAGTAATGCTATACAACTTACTACTACCGCTACAGCAACCGATACTTGTATGGCTTATTTTATCAATGCCAAAAGTACCAATGGCAGTCCCAGTTCATGGAAAGGAGGCATCCCTTGCAGCGGACAGCCAACTGGTATTAGAGGTTATTATAAATATAGTGGAACGGGCAACGACTCGGCTGCTATGATACTTTCTTTCTTTAAAGGGGGTGTAAATATTGGAGTATATTTTTATACAATTGGAGGCAATAAAACTGCTTATACTTTGTTTGATTTTAAATTTAGTCCGGCTCTTCCTATGGCTCCCGATTCATTTATTTTTGGGGCGGCAGCAAGCAACTTTATGGTTAGTAATAATGGTGTTGCTGGTAGTGTTCTTAAATTAGATAGTATTTCATTAACGGGTGTGAGCAACCAACCTTCTCAATTGAATGGAGATTTTGAATCGTGGCAGAGTGTTTCTATTGACGTTCCAATAAAATGGTCAGTTGAAAGTGGACAGGGTGCAGGAGTATACCAAACAACCGATGCTGCAAAAGGGAGTTATGCAATGGGATTAAAAACCTATTTGGGTGATAATAATTCAGTACCTCGAGCTAATGCGGGTATGATATCTAATGCATTTTGGGACGAAAATTGTATGTGTAGAAAAGGAGGTTATACTTACAGCAATAAAAAAGATACCTTAGCATTTTATTATAAGTATACACCGGTAAATGCCTTGGATAGTGCCCAAGTATCGCTTGAATTTAAAAAGAATGGGAATAATTTGTCTGTTATAAATGTATATTTAGGTGCAAGTGTAACTTATAAATATATGGAAGTCCCCTTCGACTTATTTTCTATTCCTGACTCAGTAATTACGGAAATGCAATCATCGAAATGGGAAGATTCTGCTTTAAGTTTTATCGGAGCTGATTTTAAAATTGATGAAATACATTTTAAGTCACAACCCTTGAATACTGGCATTTTCGAGGTGGGGGTAAATGATATTAGGGTGTACCCAAATCCGATGAATAATTATACTATTATAGAATTAAATTCCAATCTCAATTTGCAAGGTATGGATTTATATATATATGATATACTTGGGAAAAACGTGAGAAAAGTAAAAGTAAATTCGTATAAACTGATAGTAGAGAAAAATGATTTGTTGAGTGGAACTTATATATATGAATTGAAGAATAATTCAGGCATGGTTAAGAAAGGTAAATTGTTGGTGGAGTAAGCCTGTCAAACAGCAAAATCTTAAATTTAAAAAACAAAAAAGCCCTGCTTCTATAGATGTAGGGCTTTTTTTATAAATGCAGTTTATTTGGCAATAGCAGTACCGTCTTCTTTATATTCAACGGTTTTGTTTATCAGGTCTTTCTTTATTTCCACTTTATATATGATACCTTCCTTGGCGGTCTCTATTTTTTTAGCTTTGTGAATTACCCAACCGGGATGTTTTAGTTTAATAGCAGCCACAATATTTTGGGGAAGGTTGGGAATTTTAACTTCCTTTCTTGAGTGAATCCAAGTGCCGTCTTCAGCAAATTTTGTTACTATTGTATTTCCTTCATATACGAATGATCCTTCCCATAAGATGGGGCCCACTTTTGCCCATGAAACATTTTTTGCATCGGGAAACATTTTTGCAAACGTAATTTTTACTGTGTCAGGCGGGCTTTGGGCTATAGAGGTATTGTATAATAGTGCAAAACCTACGATTAGTAGAAATTTTAGGCTTATCTTTTTCATGGCTTTAATATTTATCTGTTGGCAAAAATGGGAAGGAGAGCAAAAAAAAGTATTATATCATTAAAGGAAATAGTTGTATAATTCACACATTCCATTTATAGCTACACTAATTAAAATTAAAAAGTCCCATCAACTTTAAAATGATAGGGCTTTTTAAGAACCAATTATTTAAAATTAACCTTTAGATTATTATCTTGTAGTTATTTATTTATGCGGGAACCTGGGTGCCATCTTTTTGGTATCTAAGTATTTTTATATATAATCCTTTTTTAAGGCGGGTTTTGTAGGTGCAGCCTTTTCGTGATATTTCATTTTTTTGTACTTGTATAATAGTCCAATCGGGGTATTTTAGCTTGATTGATGCTGCAATGTTTGGCGGTAAATCGCATGCTAGTAGTTCCCTATTGGTATTAAGCCACACCCCATCGTGTGTAAATTTTGCGTTCAATCTATTTGTTTTAAGAATAAAAACCGCTTGCCATAGCTTCGCATTTTCTTTTTTCCAAGTTACCTTGGTAGCATAGGGATACATTTTTTGGAATGTTGATGCCACCGCAATTGGTGGTGTGCTGGCAAAGGATGAACTACAAAAAATTGCAACTCCGCAAATAATTAAAAGTAGTTTTATTTTCACCTCACAAAAGTGCATTGTTTGTAGCGGTAAAATATTATACTATTAACTCAAATAGTTATATAATTCCTATATGATTAGGCATCATTATTTACAAAAAACAAAAAACTTATTTTTGCGTTGGCGACTGATGGGCCCTTGCTTTAGCCTTATCCATAAAGGGTTTCTCGATGTATTTGAATCCCAAAAAACTTGCAATAACCACGATGGGCGTAATGCAAAATACCAAGATACAATATTCAGTAGCACTTAGGTTTTTTACATTCTCTAAGCCGAAACCCCAATAGTATACCGTAAAAAGTATAATACCGTGAAGTAAATAAGTACTATAACAAATGTCTCCCAAAAACCGCAAGGTGGGATTTTTTAAGAGTCCGAATAGGGTATTTCCCAAAGCTACAGCAGTAAATACGGCCATAATAAGCAATAGGCAAAAAAGGCTGCTCACCATGGTATATCGGCCAATTAAATACAGACTGGTAATGATACATATACTTATAAAAAAACCACTTATTTTTTTGTAAAACGTAGTATACTTTATTAAAATAGGAGCTATAGCTCCACCGATAAATGCATATAAATGAATTGGCTTTATATCGTGAACAAAAATGAACATCACCACAAAAGCAATGCTTAAAATAATATATATAAATGTGGGTTTATTTTTTAATATAATTAATGATATAAGTGGTAAACAAAAATAAAACAACCACTCATAAGGCAACGACCACACCACGCCCCCCATTACCAAAGTATATATTGAATTGTTGATATTCGGCTCGTGGTGAATAGTGAAAAAACTCCATTCAGCAATGGCACTAAAAAACGTTGGCAAATCTGAATATATTTGCCAGTTACTTGCACACATTATGGATACAACAATAAGTGCAAGTGATAAATAGTACATGGGTGCTAGCCTATATATCCTTGATATAAAAAAGTGTTTCCAATTAAAACCTGTATCTCGTGCATGTAAAAGTTTAGATATAAACAGGAAACTGGTAATCATAAAAAACAAGGTAACACTGGTTTGTCCAAATTGATAATAGAGGTTGGATTTTGGCTGTGCCCATTTCCCTATCTGTAAATATTGGTGCCATACCGCCGCATGACAAATAAAGACACTTAAAGCCAATAAACCCCGCATCCCATCAATAGTTTCATAGCGACCCATGGGAGAAACTATTTTATATTTTATGCGAATAAGATATGCGGTTAAAAAAGCAATTAAAAATATAATGAGTGCAAAAAAAGGATTTAAGGGGTGCATATATCGGCCTTATTTTAGTAATCCGTTTTTTAGGGAATTATTATATAAACTTATTTGAGGTGTGTCCACTTTTATAAGTTATATTGTTTAAAATGATGTGTGAAATGTTTGTTATGGAAAATAGTCCATTCCTTATGGTTTAATAAAGCCATTCTTGGGTGCATGTGTGTTGCCTCCGCATTTTCTTTATAATAGTTATGAAAATGTGCCAGTTCGGTTTTTAAATGCTGAATAGCGGTTTGCATATCTGTGTGCACCAGTGGTGGCGGTTCATCGCCCAGCAATGGGTTTTTTACGCCTTCAGGTATTTCACTATCACTATATATAATTGTTTGTTTAATGGTATTAGCTACATCTTCTGCCGTGTGCACCCGTATCTGGTTTTTACCGGTCGATGTTTGTAGTGAAAAAGCCAAGTGCTCCACAATATGTTGCGGGCTCATCTTTCCCCAAAGTGGTTTTGCAGTGGGGTCGAGATTTTTTAATTTTGTTATAATGTGTTGGGTGTTGTATATGTCTACTATCATAATAGTATTGTTTTATTTTTCAAAGGTAATTGCGAAATTTCGGACAAAGCATTTTTTTTTACTGAATTGGGTGAGGTCACGTTCTTGCTATAATACTTTTATTCTTACATATTGATAATTTTTGTTTGGCATCCCCTCCTCATTAGAATAGGTCTTTGTATGCACTACCGGGACGTATAAAAACCCATCCGAACTCCAAAATATATTTTCTATATTTAAGGTAGGCATCCAATTAGTAAAGGTAGCACTGGTTGTTAATTTTATTTGTTTGCCATTTATTGCATAAACCTGGAGTGTCGCAGTCCAATCGAATGGGTTTAACTCAATACAAATAAGCTGTTTTTTATCAACAGATATATAAGGATAATCTCCCAATGTTTGCTCTTCGCCGCTTGTTATATCGATAAGTTTATAATCATGGTTTTCATAATATCCTCCATATATAATATATTTATTCAAAAAATCGAATCGCCCTAAATAATTGTATTCCGAATAAGCCTCACCAATCCCATCTATATTATCTGTATATTTTTTATTTTTCTTTAAACATTCTAATTCTAGTATCCCATTTTTCTTTTTGATTAATGCAGTATCTCTAATCAAAAAATCAGTTGATGTGCCTTTTTTTGATGCATATTCACTTTGATTGATAAGCTCTAAAGACAAGTAATTATTTAGCGAATTTGTATTTTCAAGTTTACCATGTATACTTAATAAATTAATGGTATATAAATCTTGCTTTATAAGTTGTATATCAGTCAGTTTACCTGTTAATTCTTTTCGAATATATACTTTTTCCCATTGAGTAGTTTCAACATTGTTTCCGTTTTTATTAATAGTAATTCTTGTAACCCTATCTGCAATTCCCAGCCAATGATCATTTATCTCAACCACTTTAAGTTGGTCTCCATAATTATATGTTCCGAGAGTTTTTGAATTATCATCTGTTTGTTGTTTTATTTCTATACCGCTTCTATCAATCACATATACACGTTCTAGCACTTTCATAGAATCATAGTTGATTCGATTACCTGTCTCATCTGCATTTGCTTTCAATAATGATGAGGTGTCATTAGCGTGTTTAGATTTGGCTGATGACTCTACCGAGTCATCGCAACTACAAATCGAATATAATATTACTATAGTAAATACAATATATATATTCTTCATAAATATTGTTCGAATCATTTCACTACCTTCAAAAACGCCTCTTCCTTAAAATTTCCCTCAGAAAAATCGCCCATCATATTTCCTTCGTTAAGTACTGCTACTCTTGGTGGTCCGCTGTGCTTGCCTAGTAGAGGGAAAAACTCTTGCTGCGAAATCATGGTATAGGGATGTGAGCTTCCACTAAAATTAAAAAACTTAGCAATTTCTTTGTTTAGATCTTCACCTTTTGAATCGTTTTCGCTCCAGAATAATATATATATGGGTGGTAGTTTTGCTTTGTTAGCTATGGCAGTTAGTTTTTTTGCAACACCCATACAGTGGTCGCAATCGGTATTGAATACACAAACTATTTTTTTGCCTTCATTGAGGTTTACTTTCTTGCCATTAAAGTTTGAATATTTTGTAAAATCCGACATCACACGTTTAAGTTTGGGTTCTTGTTTTACTATAATACTATCGTCTTTTTTTGTTTTTACTTTCGTTTCAATTTTTGTTTTATTCGAATCAATAATTAAAGTATCAATAGGAGCAGCTTCTTCATATTGAACGGGAGCAGTAAATGGACTTGTATCGCAGCAGCAGTGAGATGGGAAGCATAAAAATACCGGTGCGGCCGCAACTACCATAATCATAAATGGATAACGATGTTTGCTATCTTTTTTAGCCGGGGTTTTAAAATATATAATACCAATTAATATAAGTGTTATAATGTTTTTGATAATGGCTTCCAATGGAGTCATGGGTATTAGCTGCCCCATGCAGCCACAATTTCCTTCATTGCCATGTAGCGAAATTTGCCATGATAGGTGCACGATAAACACCAACAGCATTCCGGCCATAGTGGGGATAATAAATTTCTTAAAAAAGTGGTTTTGCAAAAATGCCAATCCTAAAAATAGCTCGAATGCTATAATACTTCTTGCAAATAGTGGGGCAGTGCACCAATTCACAAAACCCAGATCGACCAATTGCTTTTCGAAAGCACCAATGGGGAAGAGTTTGGAAATTGCTGAAAAAATAAATAATGCCGAGACCAGTGCTCTAAGAATCCAGTGCGTAGTATGGGTGTATTTCATATTAATTGATTTGGGCTATCGACGCAAAAGTACAATAGTCGTTCCGATAAACGGCATTAGAAAAATGCTTGTGGTTGGTCACAAGACACAACCACAAGCATAATCAGGCGGCAGCCAATTCATAATTCATCATTAATAATCAAAAAACATCGTACATCGTAAATTACCTTTGCACAGAATAATATGAAATCTCATCCCAACATACCATTTCGTTTGCTATGGGAATATGACCCCAATACCTTCGATTTAGACCGTTCGTATAAAGTGGTAATTGAGCGTGTACTTGAAAGAGGAGGCATAAATGAATGGCGTGAAATGGTGAAGTATTATAGTATTGAGAAAATAAAGGAAACCATTGAATGGTCTGCTCAGTTGAGCGAGAGAGATAAAGATTTTGCAAGGCTATTTATTAATTCGGATATTTTATATGTTGCATAAAGAGCCATCTATTATTGCTTCAGTAGCTATTTGAGAAGACAAAAATAAAATCAACAAAAATATATGACTATTAAAATATTTTTTCTAATAATAATTACACTATCTAATTCTGTATTATATGCCCAATCAAAAAAAACACAACCTATTAAGGCAATAAAAATTAGTTCAGTATATGCACAAATTGGAGCCATGCCCTTATTGCCAAATACAAGCACTGTAAAGGAGTTTGATATACTTGCACCACAATCTGAACTAATGAAAAAGATTAACAATATCAACACCGATAATAATTATTACTATGTGCATTTAGGAACTTCTTTTTCGGCATTGTGCTCGTTCAAATTTGCCAATAAGAATAAAACTGGATATAATGAAAATAGAGAATTTAGACTGGGTATAAGTAGTTATCATGTGTTTGAAAA
>JANYDJ010000236.1 GCA_025363675.1 Flavobacteriaceae bacterium
TTTATTATTGCTTTAATTTTGGTACTTATATTTATGGTGTTCTATTATAGCAATGCTGGTATAGTTGCTGATATTGCTTTGTTCTGTAACGTATTCTTTATTATGGGCGTGCTTGCATCACTTAATGCAGTGTTGACCATGCCAGGTATCGCAGGTATCGTACTTACCATCGGTCTATCGGTGGATGCAAATATTCTGATATTTGAACGTATACGTGAGGAACTCTTAAGCGGTAAGGCCACAAGCAATGCTATAAGAGATGGCTATAAAAATGCGATGTCGTCTATCTTGGACTCAAACATTACCACCTTATTATTGGGTATTATATTATATTTATTTGGAACAGGCCCGGTGCAAGGATTTGCCACTACACTTATTATAGGTATCCTTACTTCTTTGTTCTCGGCTATCTTTATTACCCGTATGGTTTTCGAACGTTGGTTGAGCAAAAACAAAGATATCAGGTTCAGTACTAATTTTAGCAAAGGGGCTTTCCGTAATATCAATATCGACTTTGTAAAACATCGTAAAAAGTATTATTTATTTTCGTCGAGTATTATATTACTTGGTGTTATATTCTTCTTTATTAATGGCTTTAATTTTGGTGTTGGTTTCAAAGGTGGGCGTACCTATACTGTTGAGTTCAGAAAAGAGGCAACCAATGATGAACTTCGCACAGAGCTGGCCAAAACACTTGCCAATCCACCTGAAGTAAAAACTTTTGGAGAAAGCCGTAAAAAAATTACGACCACCTATAAAATTAACGAAACCGATAACAAAACCGACTCTATTGTTGAGGGGGCTTTAATAACTGGTTTGCAGAAATATGGGATAACCAAACAAGACATCAAGAGCTCGCAAAAAGTGGAACCCACCATTGCAGATGATATTAAACAAACTGCTATATGGGCCATATTATTTTCGTGTGTGATGATGTTTATATTTATCATGATTCGTTTCCGCAAATGGCAATATGGATTGGGAGCTGTTGTGGCTCTGTTTCATGATGTACTTATCATTCTCTCATTCTTTACCATATTGAATGGGGTAATGCCTTTCACCCTAGAGATTGACCAAGATTTTATAGCGGCCATATTAACGGTAATGGGTTACTCCATGACAGATACTGTGGTGGTGTTCGACAGGATAAGAGAGTACCTGAGCTTGCGTAAAAAACGTGAACTTGAAGGTGAAGAAAAAGTAACCGTAATTAACCACGCTTTAAATAATACACTAAGCCGTACCTTGATTACTTCATTAACTATCTTTATGGTAATTTTGGCCATCTTTATATTTGGTGGCGAAGTAATACGTGGATTCTCATTCTCACTACTAATAGGAATTGTGATAGGAACTTATTCATCAATATGTATTGCCACACCTATTGTGGTTGACCTTGACAAAGACAAGAGCTAAGTAAAAACTTAGAATAAAAGTATATAAAACGCCTGAGGAATCGGGCGTTTTTTTTGTAATAAAAATATACGCCGTCATTGCGAGGAGGCTTCCGACGTGGCAATCCCATAGCGTGTATGCTCGGCGAGATTATATTATCGAACACTCCATGAGATGCTATCTCGTTCCCTGTGAGAATGACGAGGTAGATTCCACTTATTTATCTTAAAATTGCAGTACCAAAAAATAACCATGCTCACCACAGAACAAATAATTGACAATGCCCGCCAAACAATCCGCACAGAAGGTGCTGAAATTTTGGGACTGGAACAATATATAGATTCAGGATTTGCAGATGCCGTGCAATGTATTATAGAAAGTAAGGGAAGGGTAGTGGTTACTGGTATAGGCAAGAGTGCGGTGATAGGACAAAAAATAGTAGCCACACTTAACAGTACCGGCACACCTTCCGTATTTATGCACGCAGCCGATGCGGTACACGGAGACCTGGGAACCATTCAACAAAATGATATTGTAATAGCTATTAGTAAAAGTGGTGAAACAGCCGAAATAAAAGTACTCACACCACTATTAAAACGTGCCGGAAATAAATTAATTGCTTTGGTTGGAAATATACATTCCTATTTGGCAACACATGCTGATATGATATTAAATTGTACCGTAACAAATGAAGCTTGTCCCAATAATTTGGCTCCCACAAGTAGCACCACAGCACAGTTAGTAATGGGCGATGCACTGGCAGTAGCATTATTATCATGCAGGAATTTTGGACCCGAAGATTTTGCGAAGTTTCATCCAGGTGGAGCACTCGGAAAAAAACTATATTTAAAAGTGGGCGATATTATATCAAACGAAAAACCACAGGTTAATCTTAACTCCACTTTAAAAGAAGTTATATATTCCATTAGTAGTGGTCGGTTGGGTGCAACTACTATTATAGATGAGGGAAAAATTTGTGGTATTATAACCGATGGCGATTTGCGTAGACTGATAGAAAAAACAGATAACCTAGCAGGTATTGTTGCCAAAGATTTAATGAATGCCAGCCCCAAACAAATATCGAAAAATGCTATGGCTACCGAGGCTTTAGAGATTGTGAGAGCGTATAAAATTTCGCAACTATTGGTAACCGATGAAGGAAAATATATAGGTTTATTGCATATACATGATTTGAATAAAGAGGGTATTATATAAATCCTCAAACTACTATTTTGGCCATCGCAAACTTAGCTTCAAATTAAACGGATAAACATTGGATAACATATCCTTTTGCAGCGGGTGTTAATTCGCTGGATATCCCGAATCGTACCAGGCTTTAAAATTCTGGTAATCCTTATCTGTTAAGTTTTTTCCGGGTCTTGCTTTTCTTCTATTATATACCTCATTGTATAAAGTACTAATTTTCTTTTTAATGCTGGTATTATAATCAGCAACATCATATAGCCAGTCATCCGAATTGGCGGAACCTCTTGCATGGAAGCTTTTGCAGTTATTGTCAAACATGGTTTTAATGGTGGAATTTGTAAAATATACTGCTACACTTTTAGTACAGGAATAAATAAAAAGGGCCATTGCTATAATAACAAATGATAATTGAACTTTCTTAAACATACGTATTGAAATTAAAATGATAGTATTTAGTATTACGCAGTAAAGAATAAAATGGAGGGGAGGGGCTCTTCCTGATTGCCCTTGCAAGGCTTTGTCTTGTGAGCCCCATACAGTCAGTCTCGTGACTGACGTGTATTTTATTTTGTGTCCCCTCTGTGAAACTCTGCAATAAACTCTGAGCAACTCTGCGGTAAAAAAATTAGCTACAAACTTAACCGCAGTGTTCCGAGGCTGTGTAATATGTCTATGGGAGATTGCTTTTTTATATAGCCTCTCTTTGGAGAACAGCGACAACTGCGTGTTAAATTCCCACCAAATATAATGTTCGACCCTTTGGGGTCGCAGGTTTATAAAACACTATAATGCTATAAAGCTTTGACCCCGATGGGGTCACACATCTGTCAATCCTCACGCTTCAGCCAATGCCTCAATCGTAAATCAAAAATCGTAAATCGTAAATCCCAAAAACACATATCTTTGTCCACCTAATACCAAAATATTTATATGTCGACCAATAGCGAAAAAGCACGAAGATTAATAGAACTCTTTACCCGCATTAAGCCATTTGAGCAGGTGCTGGAGGATGTGAAATTGCAGGCGGGGGCTGAGCCGCCACCGAATATTCCTGGGGCTATATCTTGGAGTCAAGAGGCGTGGCAACATCGGTTGGGGTTTCTTAAAAAAGAAAAAAATATAGAGATGCCTTTCTTAACGGGTGCATCAAAATTTGAAGATACAGAATCGCTACGTGGCAATATTGAAAACTATATAGGAATGACCCAAGTGCCCACGGGATTAATGGGTCCGCTGCTTATAAACGGCACTGCGGCACATGGAGAGTTTTATATACCTATGGCTACTAGCGAAGGTGCGTTGGTGGCATCGTATAATAGGGGAGCCAGGGCTACCCGATTGTGTGGTGGTGTTACCTCTGTTTGCCTTACAGAAGCGGTGCAGCGAGCTCCTATATTCCGTTTCAATTCGCTAAGCGAAGTTGGTACTTTTATGTTTTGGGTATTGGATAAAATAGAAGCGTTTCGAGAAATTGTGGGCAAGCATAGCAAGCATGCAAAACTGGAAGATTTTAGATTGAATATGGAAGGCAACCAAGCCGTAATGATTTTTGATTATACCACAGGCGATGCTGCCGGCCAAAATATGGTTACTATATGTACCGATGCCGTATGCCAATATATAATAGAACACGCACCTATAAAACCCAAGCAATGGTATATAGAAAGTAATTATGCCGGCGATAAAAAAGCTACTGCCGTTTCATTCTCGACCGTGCGTGGCAAAAAGGTAACAGCCGAAGCACTTATAACAAGGCAAGTTGTAAAAGAAGTATTGGCTTCAACACCCGAAGATATAGCCATGTATTGGCAAACCTCGTCAGTGGCGGCGGTGCAGAGTGGTAGTATAGGAATTCAAGGACACTTTGCCAATGGACTTACTGCTATATTTATGGCCTGCGGACAAGATGTAGCGTGCGTAGCGGAAGCGTATGTGGGTATTACCCGAATGGAAGTTACCAGCAGTGGCGATTTATATGTAGCGGTTACTTTGCCCAGCCTTATGGTGGGAACCGTGGGTGGAGGAACTGGATTACCAACCCAACGCGAATGCTTGAATTTATTGGACTGTACGGGGCCTGGCTCAGCTAGAAAATTTGCAGAAATATGTGCAGCAACTGTATTATGTGGCGAGCTGTCCATTGCTGCTGCCATGGCATCGGGTAGTTTTTCTAAAGCACATAAAATTTTCGGGAGGAAGAAATGATATATAATACTATCTCGTCATTGCGAGGAGGAACGACGAAGCAATCTCGTTCCGGAGGAGATTGCCGCGTCGCCCATGCACACAGTCAAACACACATGCTCCTCGCAATGACGGGAGCCTAAAAGAAATGATATATAACATATAAACATAATTACCTCGTCATCCGATAGCTATCGGATGACGTACTATAACATATAATAACTATGCAATCATTCATCAAACGATTTTATATATATCAAAAAGAGCGTTTTCCATTTGCAACACATGGATTGCTGATTGCAGCATTTAGTTTTTCTGCCATCTCCTATTCCCGTATTTGTCGTGGAGCTGTTGATTTTATTGCTTGGCAGCCCTATTTAATTTGTATATTTAATACCATCGGCATGTTTTTATTGCTTCGCATTTGCGATGAACATAAAGATGCCGAAGAAGATAAATTATATAGAAGTTATCTGCCTGTTCCGCGTGGTATTATATCGCTGAAAGAATTAAGAGTTATTGGTTTTACCGTGGCAGCGTTGCAAATAATAGTGCAGTTAGTTACCTATCCCAATATGCTTATATTGTATATAGTAGCCATGTTATATATGATGTTGATGTTGAAAGAATTTTTTGTGGTAGAATGGTTGCGTAAAAGACAATTTTGGTATGTAGTATCACACATGCTTATAATACCTTTGGTAGATGTATATGCCAGCGGCTACGACTGGTATTTGGCAGATGCCCCTGCCCCAAAAGGATTGCTATTTTTCTTCTTGGTTTCGTTTATGAATGGAATTGTATTAGAGATTGGTCGCAAAATAAAAACACCCGAGAAGGAAGAACCAGGCGTGGTTTCCTATACCAATTTAATGGGACACAAAGCTGCTCCCATTTATTGGATATTGTGTTTGTTGCTCACTATGCTATTGGCTATGGCAGCATCGTATTATGCTAATTATAATATAGTGCCTTATATTATATTGGGTGTATTGTTTATTGTATGTTGTATTCCTGCTATACTTTTTAGAAATAATATGCAAACCAAATATGCCAAACTCATCGAAATATCATCGGGTATCTGGAGTATATGTATGTATTTAATTTTAGGAGCCGGCCCCATGATTGGTAAGCTTATATAATACCGAATGAAACAAATTATTTATTCAGATAACGATGAAAAAGTAAGCGAACAGGTTGTTGGCATGAAAGCCTATAATTTGTTTCATTTGCAAAACATAGGTTTAAAAGTACCACGTTTTGTGGTAGTACCTGCGGAAATAATTATCACCGAAATTGAAAAACAAGCGAATGAAACTCCAGAAAAAATTATAGACCATTATATATTTGCGGAAACTTTATTAAGCGATATTAAACGATATTTTGGCGAAGATGAAACTAAGTTCTTTGCTGTTCGTTCATCGGGCATTGCAGAGGATACGGGAGATAAATCGTTTGCTGGGCAATACGAAACATTGTTATATGTTCCCTATCACCAAATATATCAAGCCATCAAACAGGTATGGAAATCGGCTTATGCACAACGCGTGAAAGTATATAATGCTGGCGAGAATAGAATAGTTCCAGTATCGGTTATTATACAAGAAATGATTGATGCAGAGGTGGCAGGAGTGGGTTTCGGAATTAACCCGCTAGATGGCAACCGAACTGAAAAAACAGTGAATGCATTATATGGATTGGGCGAAGGTTTGGTATCGGGCGAGTTGTTGGCTGATGCTTTTATTGTAGAACCAAATACTATAACAAAACAAATTGCACACAAAACAGAAATGTTGGTTTTTGATACGGCGAACAAGTCGGGTATAAAAAAAGTGGAGGTGCCGCAGAACCTGCAAAACCAAGCCTCGCTTACCGATGAGCAATTGAAAGAAGTAGCCGAAGTGTTGAACATATTATATCAGTATTTTCATAAATATCAAGATATAGAATTTGCCTATAAAAACAATATATTATACTTATTACAATCACGACCTATTACCAGTCATATAAATGTGGCCGATGCCGGAGCTAAATTCACGGTGTGGGATAACAGCAATATTATAGAATCGTATCCTGGGCTAACATTGCCTTTAACGTTTTCTTTTATTGTAAAAATGTATGAAAGTGTGTACCGACAGTTCAGTGCTATTATGGGGATTCGCCCATCCGTAATTAACGCCCATAGTGAAGTATATGCCAATATGTTGGGGCATATATATGGGCGTGTGTATTATAATTTGAACAATTGGTATAACGCATTGGCTTTGCTTCCGGGCTTTTCCATTAATGCCAAATTTATGGAGAAAATGATGGGCGTTAAAGAATCGTTCAATACTGATGAACCCAATAAAGCAGGCTTGCGAGATTATTTGGATGTATTAAGAGCACTTAGATATATATTATATAATTTATTTACGGTCGACAAACAACGAAGAGAATTTCTAGCACATTTTAATGAAGTAATCACCAAATACAAACAAATAGATTTTTCCCAACGCCGACCAAGTGAGCTGATGAACGATTATATAGAGTTTGAGCAAACCTTGGTGAACAAATGGAAAGCCCCACTTACCAACGATTTTTTCTGTATGATATATTTTGGCTTATTACAAAAAATGGTGGTGCAAATATCGGGCGTTGAAAATACCAATTTGCACAATGATTTAATGGCAGGCTCAGGCGATATTGTTTCTGTAGAACCTGTAAAAATGGGATTTGATTTAGCTACTTTTATTAAAGCAAACGAATTGTATAAATCTGTATTTGCACAAACCGATAATATAAAAATTTGGCGAGATTTGCACGATGCCAAATATACCGAACTGAAACAAAAAATCGACCAATACCTCGACCGCTGGGGAGATAGAACCGTAGGAGAATTGAAATTAGAAACAATCACCTACCGTCAAAAACCAGAAATGTATATACAAATTCTGAAAGGTTATTTAAAATCCGATTCCATGAAAACAGTATTGGGCAATCATGGTATTCGTAAAGAAGCTGAGCAATCTCTATATACAAAATTGAAAGGTAAACCTGTAAAGAAAATGCTTTTTAAATATATATTGCGTAAAGCCCGATACCTAGTAAGCAATCGTGAAAACCTACGTTACGAAAGGACTAGAGGCTTTGCCATGGTGCGGAATATTTTTACCGAAATGGGAAATAAGTTCTATGCAGAAAATTTATTGGAACAGCCTATTGACATATTTTATCTTACGCAATCAGAAATTTTTGGAGCCATTCAAGGAACATTTGCACATAGTAATCTTAAAGATTTAGTAACTCTTCGCAAACAGATGTATATTGATTTTGAAAAGCAAAATCCAGCAGAAAGAATTAAAAGTTATGGGCCGTTATATGCAGGGAATAAAATGACGGCTGATATAAACATACAAATATTAGAAGGCGATTTAAAGGGAATTCCGTGCTGTGCGGGTGTGGTAAAAGCAAAAGTGCGAGTGCTTCACCATCCATCGGAAGCTGAGGGTTTAGATGGCGATATATTAGTGACCAGCAGCACCGATCCGGGCTGGGTTTCGTTGTTTCCAACGGCTTCGGCAATATTGGTGGAACGAGGCAGTTTGCTGAGCCATTCAGCAATTGTTTCTCGAGAAATGAGTATACCCTGCATAGTGGGCATAGCAGGATTATTACAAAGATTAAAAACTGGAGATGTAGTTGAAATGGATGGAGCAACGGGCAATATAAAAATAGTAGAAAACATATAATACATGCAATTCGATCATACCAATTTTGATATTATACGTTATGCCAATTGTTGGGAAGATGCATCGGTATTGTTAGAAGGATTAAAAACTGCTGAAGGTGGAAAAATATTCTCCATTGCATCTGCGGGCGATAATAGTTTTTCGCTACTCACTTTAAATCCAGAACTAATAGTTGCAGGCGATCTCAATCCTGTTCAATTGTTTCTGTGTGAGCTTAAGAAGCTTGCCATTACTAAGTTTGATGATGATGAGCTGATAAGTTTTTTGGGATTTATAGAAAACAATCAAAGAAATAAACTATATCAATCTATCAAAAATAAATTAAGTAGTGCAGCCAGAAATTATTTTGATATGCACAGTAATGATATAGAAAAAGGTATTATACATGCAGGCAAATTCGAAAATTATTTTTCTATATTTCAAAAATGGATTTTGCCATTTATTCATACAAAAGCAACTACCAAAAAATTGCTTGCAAAAAAATCAACAACTGATCAAGAATTATTTTACAACAATATATGGAACTCATGGAGTTGGAAATTGTTGTTTAAGTTGTTTTACAGCAAGAAAGTAATGGGCAGTGCTGGCCGTTCGCCCGAGTTTATGAAACATGTAAAACTAAACGTGAGCGACTTTATATATCAACGGGCAGATGAGCATTTGAAATCCGTTGCTTGCCACGATAATGAATATTTATCCTATATATTTACCAAAGAATTTAAACCACATTTGCCCCATTATTTATTACCACACAATTTGAAAAAAATCAGAGAAAATATCAACCGCATAACATTTGTCCAAGGTACTGCGGAAAATATTTTAAGTAAATATGGCAAGTTTGATGGATTTAATTTGTCCGATATTTTTGAATATATGAGCGAGACACAAATGAAAGAGAATGCCGATATTATTTACAATTATTCAAATGCCAATGCACGCATAGCTTACTGGAACCTAATGGTGCCAAGGCGTTTGTCAGAAAGCTATCCTACACAATTTGTTTTTCAAGAAAATTTATCGAAAGAATTGCATCGTAAAGATAAGTGCTTTTTTTATAATCAGTTTATTATAGACCAAAAAATATGAACACCGATTTATTGCATTATATAATATTAAGTGGAGCATATATAATTTTATTTGCCACTGCTGAAATATTGTATCATAAATTTAAGGTGCAAGCCGAGTATTCCAGAAAAGTAGTACACATTGGTTCGGGCTTGTTAACCATGCTATTCCCTGTTCTATTTAGCTCACATTGGTGGGTATTGGGTATTTGTTCCTCGTTTGTATTGTTATTATTTGTGAGTTTAAAATTTAATTTACTACGTTCCATTAATGCTATCGATCGCAAATCGCATGGAAGTATATTATATCCGGTGGCAGTGTATATGAGTTTTTTGTCTTATGATTATATGTGCAGTAAAACAGGAACACAAAGTTATTTTTGGTTCTACCAGCCCGTACTTGTTATGGCCCTTGCAGATCCAGCTGCGGCTATATTTGGGAAGAAATTCCCCAAAGGCGTAATGGATATTAATGGCGATAGAAAAACTATTACAGGTTTTATAGCATTTATGATAGTATCTTTTTTAGTAACGGGTATTTTGTTGCATTTGCTCAATGCTCCTATTATGGGCGTTCATTTGTACTTTCTTTTATTAGTTTCAATTACAACGGGAATCACGGAACTATTTACCACCAAGGGCTCCGATAATATATTTATTCCGCTTGTAGCAATATTAGTAAACTATTTTTGGGTATTTAATATCCCTATTTAATGATGAATAATTATCATACTGTTATAGTTAATGAACACGATGAGTTATATAAAGAATTCATCAATTTTCCTTTTGAACTTTATGGAGATATAGCACAGCGTTTTAAGAGTCAATTTAGTGTTATTGATTCTGCAACTTGTTTATTGTTGCTAGATGGAGAGAAAGCATGCGGACGTTTAGCTCTATATGAAAATAAAGATTTACTATATAATAATATACCAGCAATAACTATAGGAAATTATGAATGTATCGATAATGATGAAGCTTGCAATACATTGCTACAATCGGCATTTGATATAGCTCGAGAGAAAGAATATAAGTATGTGATTGGTCCCATGAATGGCAGCACTTGGAAATCGTACCGCTTTATGGATGACCAAACCCAGCCACTATTTTTTTCTGAAAACTTGCACCAAACGTATTATCCTGAGCAATTCAGAAAAAATTATTTTGTCACTATTGCAGATTATATTTCGCAAGTTGATAAGGAATTGGTATTTGGAAAGTATTTATATCTAAAGGAAAAATTTGCCCAAGAAAATATTGAAATTCGTAAAATTGACATGGGTAATTTAGAAATGGAATTGTTGTTATTATATGATTTGTGTAGTGAAGTATTTATAAATAATTTTTTATACACACCCATTTCGGTTGATGATTTTATAAATTTATATAAACCACTTATGCCCCTGCTGGATAAGGATATGATACTAATGGGAGAAGATAGGAATACTGGTAAACTTGCAGGTTTTCTATTCGCCATTCCAAATTTATATGATAAAAAAAGGGAAAGTATTATAGTTAAAACTTTGGCCAGAAATCCAGCAAGAAAATATGCAGGCATTCCACAACTACTTTGCGATATGATTACGCAATACGCATCCGAAAACCATATTAAAAAAATATACCACGCTTTTATGCACGTCGATAATAAATCAGTAGGGGCATCAGGAAAATTCTCAGGTCACGATTTTAGGAAATACACTTTATATGGTAGGGAAGTATAGTTTATGAATATAGTCAATCTCTTTCTGGAAGCAGCTGGCAAAAAGCCCAATAAAGTGGCTTTGATCCACCAAGGGAATGAGATTACGTATGCCGAACTTAAAGAAAAAGTATTAAAGCAAGTAACTTATTTACAGCAAAAGAATATAAACAAAGGCGATAAAGTTTTGGTATATATTCCCATGAGTATAGATTTATATATTATGCTGCTCGCTATTTTTTATAATGGTTCTGTGGCAGTTTTTATAGATGAGTGGGCCAATAAAGAACGTATCAATCAGTGCTGCAAAATAATTGATTGCAAAGGATTTGCAGGTGGTTGGAAAGCCAAACTTTTTGCCTTGTGGAATAAAGACTTGCGTAAAATCCCCATCAAATTATTTTTAAATAGTCATATCGAAACTTATAATAATAGTCCGTGTGAGATGCAGGAAAATGATTCAGCATTAATTACGCTTACTACTGGTAGTACAGGTATTCCCAAGGCTGCCAACCGTACCCATTCTTTTTTGTTTGAACAATTTAAAGCATTGGAGCATTTGATAAGAGGTACTGAAAACTACACCGAATTATGTTCCTTGCCTATAGTTACCATGCTCAATTTAGGATATGGAAAAACTACCATCATTCCTGATTTTAAAATTTCAAAACCCAAATCATTCAAGCCTAAGCAAGTGTATAATAATATTGAAAAACATCATATAGAAAGTATGATACTTTCGCCATTTTATACAGCATGTATTGGGAGGTATTGCGTAGAAAATAAACTTCAGAACAAAGCAATGAAGCAGGTAATAACAGGTGGAGGTCCTGTGTTTTCTGGTACAGCCCACGATATAGTATACAGTTTTCCGCATGCAAACAATATGATAGTATACGGAAGTACCGAAGCAGAACCTATTAGCCATATAGAAGGCAATATTCTTCAAAACTGTTTAATAGACCAAGGGCTTCCTGTTGGTATTCCTAATGCACAAACCGAACTATATATTATACAATTTTTACCTGATGAATACCATGAATTAACCGAAGAAGAATTCGATAAAATTAAATGCAAAACAGGAGTGTATGGCGAAATTGTAGTGAAAGGAAAACATGTTTTAGAAAACTATATTGGCTTAGCCCCATATCAACTTAACAATAAAATCAAAACTACTTCAGGCTTATGGCACCGCACGGGCGATGCAGGCAGACTGGATAGTGAAGCAAAACTGTACTTACTAGGGCGTTGCAAAGAGTCATTTGTATATAATAATATAAACATATTTCCTTTTATTATGGAGTATAGTTTAAAAAATATACAAGGACTAAAAGAAGGAACTATTATACAAACAAGTAATATACCAGTTATATATTATGTTCCCGATACTAATTTTGATAAGGAAATATTTAATTCAGCATTGGTAAAACTTGGCTTTGAAAATATACAAACCAAACCACTTAAAGCATTACCCAAAGACCCTAGGCATCATACGAAAATTGACTACGGAAAACTGAAGGAGCTATAATTACTCCACCCCATTATGCCGCATCAAACCTTCTTTGGTGGCCATATATCTATAGTCGTGCATGTGGTCGGTATCATATATAAAACTGCGAATATATTCTTGTTCATTTTCGTCGAATTTCATAGGTGTTACCCACTTTTTGGCGATTAAAGTTTTTAATACATCACCAGCAATGGCGGGGCTAAGGCCTGTTTCTTCCAATATAGTTTCGAAAGGCTCAACAAAATATAGGCAGTTGAGCACGTCCATTTCTAAGGGGTCTAATTCGTTATTCATTTATTATAGAATTGCTAATTGGGAATTGGTTGCTGATATTACTAATTGCGGTACTCGGATGTGGTATTTATAACATCAAAATCCCAATTCAGTTTTAAGTGCTTTATCCAAAAATTGTTGGATATTGTTATTGCCATTTATTTTTTCTAGAGGTACGGATGTAATGATAAAATCAGTTTTGTTATTGCTTGTTTTTATTCGTTTTGCCATCACATTGGTCGAGTCGGTTTGTTGCCAGGCTTTATTTATATTTCCAGATACATTGATGAGGGCATTATATATATATTCGTAATTGTAGTTTTGATTGTTATCGGCTTTATAGAAAGGGCGGCAAACAAAAGGTGGGGAATTGCTTGCCAAATTGGGCCAGCTGCTACTTACAGCATTTATATTTGAAGTGTTATTTAGTCTATATGTTTGCCCTTGTGGCATATATACTAGCTGGCGTGCAGGTGTAAAATCGAGTAAGTTTGCTGTGGTGTCGAACGAAGAATTAAATGTTGCAGACAACAGTATTGTTCCATTATTTGCAAAGAAAGTATTTAATGTTTTCTTGGCTAGATTTAGTGAGGTATTGGCATCGTCAGTAAACCATATAATATGGGGGAACAACGCAAATATCAAAGCTTGGGTTTGGTTATCGGGGGCTAGTTCAGTATAATTGTTGTTTTGTACGTCGCTGCTCAAAAGGGTATCATAGTATAATATATTTATATTTTTTAGTGCGTCTTGATAAAATTGTTGGCTCGTAATTTTACCATTACTACTAATCATACCATTTACCAATAAAACTTGCCCGTGAACTTTTTTCACATATATATTTTGCGACGCTTTATATGCTGATTTTGCCCCCACTTTATCTACAGCACGAATATATAATGTATTGCTTGCATCCAATACCAAACCCTTGAGCAGATTGGGTGATGGCGTTTGTTTACTTCCTTGCAGTATATTACAATCACTGGTGTTTTTATTAGGGTCTTTAGCGGCCAATGTAACTTCATTATAGTTTGCCGAAACAATAACAGGAACATTATTGGTATCATTAAAAAATAATTCTATATAGTCTACATCAGTTGCTCCATCAGGGTCATCGGTTTGCCAATAATATTTGAGAACGGGAAAAGTTTTAACCGGATTACGGGTTGTTGCTCCAGCACTGCCCACAGGTGTTATAAAATCGATAACAGGTGCTGAGTTTTTTACCGGCACACCCAATGATGCACCCACAGGGTCTTCCAAGCCCATATTGTCAACCGCTTTTACTGTAAATCTAAAATCGAATGTATCTTTTCCGGGAGGTATTTGCAAATTAAAAGTACTGTCTTGTTTGTTTGTACTTAACCAGATAATTCCATCGAATGAAAACTTGTAGGAAGCTATATAACCATCGGCATCATCGCCCCACCATTGCAATCGCACTTGCGATGATAGTCTGTTGTTTCCACTGCGGTTTATGGTGTCGCAGGTAAGGAATGTTCGAGGGGCTTTATTTGGGTTTTTATTGCCTTTAATACCCGAGCGGCAAGCACTAGCAAATAATATAATAATTGCAAATTTGATATATTGTTTCATATAGGAATTTGCCAAAATTAAATCAGGAATATATCTTAGTTGTTAAGTGTTTTCTTAAATGCTGTATAACCCTTGTCCAAGAAATCAATATATACTTGTTCACTTTTATAGGTAGTAGTTTCTGTACCCAGTAAATTATGGCCTTCCGAATCGGTAATGATATATTGTGGCTGACTTGAAGTTTTAAAGTTTGTAATCTGAAAATCGCTTATTTGGTCGCCTAAGGTTTTCTTGATTTCCCCATCGCGGTTGCTGGTGTACCATTCATTTTCAGGGAGTTCGTACCGGTCGTCAGTATATAATGAGACCAATATAAAACTATCTTTCATCCGTTTTAACACCTCTGGTTTTACCCATATATATTCTTCCATCTTGCGGCAATTGGTACAGGCATTTCCAGTAAAATCAATCAATATAGGTTTGCCCACTTTTTTGCTATAGGCACTGGCTTCTTTAAAGTCGAAAAAGCCTTTTAAGCCATGGGGCATTTTGTGCAAATCATGATACTTCACTTTATTCATATCAATACCATTATCGCCTATATTATTATTATTTGACGAGCTTCCCCCATTTATTACAAACTCCTGGTACTGCATGGGTGGCGTAATGCCTGATAACAGTTTTACGGGTGCACCCCACATACCCGGTATCATATATACGGTGAATGCTAAAACTATAATAGCCAATAATAAACGCGGCACTCCTATATGTGTAATATCACTATCGTGGGGTAGTTTAATTTTGCCCAAAAGATAGAGTCCCCATAACAGAAATACAACAATCCAAATGGCAAAGAATATATCACGACTTAATAATCCCCAATGGTAAGTTTGATCGGGAATAGATAAAAATTTGAACGCAAAAGCCAATTCAAAAAATCCAAAAGAAACTTTCACCGCATTAAGCCACCCGCCCGATTTGGGTAAGCTGTGCATCATACTTGGGAATATAGCAAACAATACAAATGGCAGAGCAATAGCTAAGGAGAAAAAGAACATACCCATTACCGGTTTTAATACATGCCCTGTAGATGCTTCTACTAATAAACTCCCTACAAAAGGCCCTGTACACGAGAATGAAACCAATACCAAAGTAAAGGCCATAAAAAATAAGCCCCCTATAGAATCTTTGCTCGATTTGCTATCCATTTTATTTACAAATCTGCTGGGTAAAATAATCTCGAACCATCCCAAAAAGGAGAATCCAAAAACCATAAATACCAAAAAGAAAAATATATTGGGAAGCCAGTGTGTGCTGAGCCAATTATTAAATTCGGGTCCCTTGGTTCCTGATATTAATGCACCGGGAATTGTATATATAACTATTACAAACAATCCAAACAATAATGCACTGCGAATGCCTCTGCGTTTTGCTTTTTTCTTTTCTTCTTCATCTTTAGCGGCACTGCGAATAAAGAATGAAACCGTCATAGGTAACATAGGAAATACACAGGGCGTAAAGATGGCTAGGAACCCTACTGCCAAAGCTTCCAGTATAAAACCCAATAAGTCATTTTCTTTGTCCTTGTTTTCGGTAGAGGCGGCTTTTATTTCTGCAGTTTTATGATTGCTGTCTTTTGGTTTTTCTATAATACTAGTGGTAGGTGAGTTTGTGGTTTTACTTGGAGAATCTATTACTGGTGTTTTAATATTTGTTGCTTCATTAGATATGGAAACAGGCAAGGTAACAAAGGGCTGTCTCTCATTATTGCAACTTTCATCTGAACAGGTTTGCCCATCCATTTTGAGTATGATAGTGGAGATTTTTTTTGTGATTTTTATTTTTTGTTTGAAGATTGCCTTGGCTTTAAAAAAAATCCGTGTAGCATCAAACACATCTTCAAAGTGCGATTCAGGTTTTCCTATTGTGGCAAGATCTCCAACCAAAGTAAATCCATCTTTCGATTTGAATTCTATAATACAAGGATAAATAGGGTCGGTGGTAGTATATATTGTTTGGTTTGCAGGAACTGTGCCTGTAGCAGTAATTATGGCCTCTTCACCCACTTTTAAGGTGGCGGGGGAGATCTGATAATCCCAATTTATTTTTTGAACTTTTTGTTGAGCAAGCCCAACTTTAAATGATATAAAAAATAATACTAAATATAGATACTTTAATTTTGTCATTCGTAAGATGTTATTAATATACTTTTAGCTCAAATTCCTTTTCTTTCATTACACAAATATTATCATCACAAATTTGGGTCATTACTTTAAAGTGAATTATTTTTTTTGTAACTTTAAATTGTCTTTTCACCACCATGTGTCCCCTCACTTCCGTAAACTTCGATTTAAATACTTCTTCATACACTTCTTTCTTTTCGCCTTCTATTATATCTTTACCAATTAATATACATTTTTTCTTCTTCCCAAAATCAAGTTGTGTAACAATAGGTCCTACATCTGCTGAGGTTTCATTTGAATAGGAATGGTAGTTTTTGGGGATATCTGTTTCCAGTACTACCCAGGCCGTATCCCCCTTTTTCAATTTCCCAATGGGCCTTATTTCAGCCTTCCATATAAGTTCAGGTTCGGTTTTATGATTATATATAAATGATGACGAACTTATAAAAACAAAAGTTAATATAATAATGCCGATAGTTATATTTTTTAGTTTCGCTAACATCACCTGTATAATAATAGTATATCTGTTCTTGTTTCGCCTTTTTCAGTAGAGATGCGGAAATTCATACGCCACACAAAGAGTCCAGCCTCTATAGGTTTGCCATTTAGGGTGCCATCCCATATAAAATGTTGATCAAAAGTTTCAAATAATTTTTCGCCCCATCTATTATATATAATAAAATGAAATTCGGGCAAATGGTCATTACAGGTTAGGTAGAATGTTTCGTTTTCTGTGGGCCCTTGTCGGTTTGGTGTAAAGGCATTGGGTACATATAATAATATAACAGGCCTTATCAAAATAGTTTGCGAAACGGTATCGGTGCACCCAAATGGGCTAAAATTGATGAGCGAAACATTATAGAAACCTGTATCGCCAAAAGTATGAATTACTACCGAGTCTGTATCGGTTATGCCATCGCCAAAGTCCCATAAACGGCGGGTTATATCATGGCCCCCATCAATAAAAGTTACGTTAGAATTGTCGATAAAAATTTCTGTTGGCGAATTTGAAAAAGTAGTTTCAGGAAGTGGCTTCACGGTAACTATTCGCGTTGATACTTGTGAGCACGACCCTTGAGTTGCAGTTATAGAAACATTATAATCACCAGGTTTTGCATAAGTATGTATAGGCGTTTTTTTGGTACTGGTGTCGCCATCACCCAGCTTCCAAAGAAAATTTAAGGAGGAAGAAATATTCTGTACGGTATGAATAAAAGTGGCAGTGTGAAGACAAACGGTATCAAACAATATATCGAACAAAGGCGGAGCCAGAACCGTGATCAATACTGAACTTGTGTCACTACACCCATTGCGGCTATAGGTTAATTTATACTGTGTAGTGCTGCTAGGTTTTGCTGAAACTATAAGAGAAGAAGAATCGCTGAGGTTATTAGTGGGCTGCCAAATTACCATGCCGCCCTTGGCCAAATTATTATTGGAAATTAATTGTACTACATCGCCTGGGCAAATTGTTTGCGGAGCAGTTATTATATTTGCTTTAAGCACACTGTCTACACCAACATACATGGATACGGTGTCAGGGTATAGTCCAAAACTATCAATAGCAGTGAGCAGAACTTTATAAGTGCCAGGGCCGCTAAAGGTATGCGTAACAACGGTATCGATGGTAGATGTGTCGGAAGTGCCGCTAGCTGGGTCGTCAAAATTCCATACAATTCCATGTGCTTTGGTACTATAGTTTTTAAATGAAACGGTAAAGTTGCCGCAGCTTGTTTTGCTATGTGTAAATTTTGCGGTGGGCAGGTTGCATGGCTTAACGCTAATTTTTATAGAATCGTATGCGAAGCATTTGGTGCTGGTATCGGTAACCAACAGATGGTAAGTGGTAGTTGCTATGGGCGATGCTTTGGGGTTGTGAACGTAACCATCACTGAGATAGCTAGTGGGAGTCCACTTATACAGAAAATTGGAATTATAGGTGGCCAACAAAAAAACCACACTCCCCGGGCAGCCTGCTGGCGGCGGCGGACTGATAGTGAATTGGGGATAATCAAAAAGGTGAACATCTTTTTGAATGGTGTCAGTATTTCCGCTGTTGTTTGATGCTATTAGCGTTACAGTATAAGTTTTGAATGAATCAAAAGTATAAGTGAGGTTGGTAGAGGTTTGAAAAGAACCTTTGATAAACCAAAAGAATTTGTTTGCATTACTTGAGGTATTGGTGAATTTCACCGTTTTGGTACCGCATACCGAATCGGTAAAGGTGAAGTTGGCCACGGGCTGTGCCTTTGCAACGCCCATGAACATAACACACCCTAAAAAATATAAAGTAGTTCGGATATGAATTTTCTGCCAGTTCATCAAAATATAATGAGCAAAAATAAGGTATTTTTCAAAAAAAAGAAAGAAACATTTGCTTAAGCCTTTTGTATTCTACCTTTCCACTCGTAGCTAAAGAAGTTTGCCGCTATACCAATATATAACAAATAGAAGGGATAAAACAGTTCGATAAGGGGTAAATATATCAGGGTTTTTGCACCCGTTGTGTAACGCAAGTACAAACTTGTAAGGCAAGTGTCTATCAATGTTTTAAATGTAAAAAAAATGGCGAAATAATAAAGGGACTCATCCAAAAAAAACAAGCTAGCGTATAGCAAGATATTGGTAAAAAAAACAACCCATAAAATGGCCATATTTAGGGCATTGTAATTTTTATGTTTCGATGCCCAACGAATCCTTTGCTGAAACAAATCTTTAAAAGAGGTGATAGAAGGAGTATATACTGCTGCTTCTGGATTTGGCAAAAAGTATATATCATCTGGATATTTTGTGGCAATTTTTTGAAGCAAAAATTCATCATCGCCACTCGCAATTTTTTCATTTCCCTGATACCCTTTTACCTCATCAAATATTTTTTTTGGATATGCGATATTGGCTCCGTTGCACAACAATGGTTTTCGCATACCAATAAGTGCATTGCCTGCTGTTATTAATGCACCAAACTCTACCACTTGAAAATGGTATAACAATTTGGAAAGCACAGAATTTTTATTATTATATATAATTACGGGTGCCGAAATAAATTTTGCGTGCGTATAACGATACATTTTTTCTATTACACTAATGTGGGTTGGGCCTATCATACAATCTGCATCTGTGCTTATAATTAATTCGCCATTTGCATTGCTGATACCATAAGTAAGTGCTTGTTTTTTACCGCTTAGTTTCTCAGGCAGGTTTATATATTTTATTTGAGAATTATAGCTTTTCAAAATATCTTCTGTGTGGTCATTTGAATGGTCATTTACAATGATTATTTCATATAAATTTTTTGGATAATTTTGCTTGAGCAAATTTTGCAAAAGGTTATGTATATGTTGTTCTTCATTTCGTGCTGCAACGATTACAGAAACTTGGGTAAGAACTTGATCTGAATGTACCGGAATTGTTCTTTTTTTACCACTATAAATCATTAAGGTAGCAATGATGATGATATATAATCCCAAAAAAGAAAAAACTAAAACCATTAGTTTTTAATATTGATGCGTGCTATCAGAAATAAACCCAGTAGTGAAGGGAGTATAATATTGATAATCCATAAGGTATATGCAGCTAACAAAATTTCGGTGGGTTGATGTGTATAGGGGCCTATTACCGCAAGTGCCCCAGCTCCTCGCACACCCGCTTCAA
The DNA here is from genome assembly GCA_025363675.1 of Flavobacteriaceae bacterium. GTDB lineage: Bacteria > Bacteroidota > Bacteroidia > UKL13-3 > UKL13-3 > CANJUD01. Next base: position 20,433 of record JANYDJ010000236.1, read on the forward strand.
TTATGGCTACCGTTGGGATAGCGGTGTGCAATAAATATATAAGTGATACACACACAAAGGCATGTTCAATACTAATATTAACTTGAAAAAAATACAAGAGTAAAATATATTGTATACAAAAAGTAAAATACCTAAATATGGAGAGCCACATAATTTTACTAAGATATACCGCATTCGCATTCTTTAAATGGGAAAACTTATCGTAGAACCTAGGCAGGTAAAGCCTTAGGCTAAACAAGTCGGCAAGCTTTGAAAAATTATAATAGAGTAGAAGTAAACATGAAATAAGTATGATAGCCACAAAAAATAACAAGGCTGTAATATAATAGTTGGTTAAATGTAAATCAATATTATAGGCTGCCATGGCAAAGCATCCAAACATAACGGTAGCAATTAGCTGTGCAAAACTGCCTGCTATAGTTGATATGGAGGATGATATTTTATCAGCATGGTTTAGATATAAGATACGTCCACCAAATTCGCCCACACGGTTAGGCGTAAAAAAACCCGTGGCAACGCCGGCCAGCACACCTTTTAATGCCTGTAGCATGTGAATATTTTCGAGCGGTTTAATGATATATTTCCATTTATAACTCTCAACACCCCAATTAACCGCTACCAAAAGTACTGCAGGAATGAAAAAATATAGGATATTGGAAAGCGTATAATAGTTTAGAAAATTGCTGCGGAGTAATTCGTATTCGCTGTTAAGAAAAACTTGTTTATATATAAAAGCAAAGCCTATAATAGCCAATAGCCATTTGCCCGCGGTAATCCAAATTCTATATGTTTTGGTTAAAATCAAAATTTATCTGCAAGGAACAAATATAGGTTAAAATCTTTTTGGGCTGAAGCTTTTTGGATATCACTTTCCAATTTTTTAAAATCAATATCTTCGGTGCGTTTTTTTCTTATTAGCTGCATTGCCTTTTCAGCCAGTACTTTACCGCGTTTTTCATTACTGTGTGCGGTATCTTGGTGTGCCAGAATACTACTATATAATTCTTCAATTCCAGTGCTATCTGTTGCTATCGTTTTTATAACGGGGATCTGCCATTTATTAGTAGAGTTTGCCATTGCCACAATACTTATATTTTTGTAAAAAGTTGCGGCCCCGGCTCTATCAGCTTTGTTTACCACAAATACATCTGCAATTTCCATCACCCCCGATTTAATTCCCTGCACCTCATCGCCCGACTCGGGAACCAAAACCAAAACAGTGGTATCGGCCAGTCCTGCAATTTCCACTTCACTTTGGCCCACACCCACAGTTTCTATGATAATATAATCGAAATTTGCACTTTTTAATATATCTACCACCTCAAATACTTTGGGGCTAAGGCCGCCCAAGCTGCCTCGTGTGGCCATGCTGCGTATATATACATTGGGATGTAAAAAATGTTGCGACATCCGAACCCTATCGCCCAATAATGAACCCTGCGTAAATGGACTTGTGGGGTCAACAGCTATAATAGCAACACGTTTATTTTGTTCTATTATATATTGGGTAAATGCATTAATGAGTGTGCTTTTGCCAGCACCCGGCGGGCCCGTAAAACCTATAACAGGAACATTTTGTGTATGCGGCAATGCTGATAATAATTCCCACCAACCATTGGCTTCATTCTCTATCAATGTAATGGCTCGGGCAATGGATTTAAGATTGCCTTGGTGTATACCTTGTATAATATAATCTTGTTGCAACAGGGTTCAAAATTAAGGCAAACCCTGCTGAGTTTTGGGTAAAAAATTTTTATCTGGGAACAGGTTTCGCTTGGTCGGGTTTTACTTCAATCTTTTTGGTAGGTGGTGTAGGATTCGATGGTGTGCTACTAGAGCCTCCTGGGGTTTGGGGTGTAGTGGTTTTACTGCTACCTCTTTGTAATGGGTCTGCTTTTTTGGGTGTGGGTGAAGTGTTGGTTCGGGTATTACTGGTTGGGCTATAATTCCCGGTATTGTTTAGGCTTCCGCAGATACTGCCAAGGCAGCCACAGGTTTTTACCATAGAGCCCAATCGCCAGGTAATACCTACTTGGGTAAGCAATATATTGGTGTTTGATATTTGCGGATAATAATATACTTGATTGCTGGGTTGCTGTGCTTTAGAAACGGGCAAGTAGGTGCCCGAACCCCCAATAAAATAAGTAGTTTTAGCTTCAACAAAAAAATTCTCTGTAATTTTAAATGCGATACCTACCCCCAAACCAAGGGTGCCCACATTGGCCTTAAAGGTATCCGTGGTTATCGATTCATTTCCACCTACGGTTACTTTCAAATTTTCGGTAGTGGTAAAATTACGACCACCAATAAGTAGTTCTGCAAAAGGTATAATAAAACGGTTAGCAGTATATGAACCACGAGCCAGCCCGTATAATGCGGTTGAGCTATTACTAATGGACTGCGTACCTTTTGCTCCCACCGGCACCGACAAATCTATATTGAAAGATTTAGTGCCAAATTGGTTAAGCTCAACCCCCAATCCCAATTGCAATTTAAAACCTTGGTTCCATGGATCAGTGGAACCATATTTATTGACGGCTCCGCTTAGTAACAGAAATTGTACACCCCCGCCTTTTTCATATCTATTGGTTTCAAAAGTTGATTTGGGCAAAGCAGCGTGACCTGAAATATGCAAATAAAAAGGAACGTTTTGTGCTTGGGTTAAGCTTACAGCAGCAATAAAAACAGAGAGTATATAATATCTTTTCATCGTATGATAATTTAATTAGGGTATTTGTATTTGTTCAAAATCATGCCAAAACTATTTGAGGTGATAGTGCACCAAATCGTTCATAGGGCTTTGTATAATTTTTCCAGGTTTCATATTAAATTCTTCCGCTTTATCTAATAATATATCTTTAAATAAATATCCAATTGAACCCACGCAATTTAAAGTATAATTGGTATAGTTTGGATAATGACACACCAGATTGGTAAAAAAATCGTGAAAACTGTCTTGCACTTTTTCTCTAATATATTCGCTATGCTTGTGCTGGTAAGCAAACTTGGCAAAGCTAGCCAGGAAGCGATTGGGCGAAGGTTTGTTATATATAATATCATATAATTGTTCGTTATCCAGTTTATAGGTATCTTTAAAATCATCCCACAAATGTTGGGGCATTAGTTTTCGCATATAGTCTCGCACCAATTTTCTGCCTATATAACAACCACTACCTTCATCGCCCAGCATGTGCCCAAGCGAATCGATATTTAATATTACTTTTTCGCCATCATATAAACAGGTATTTGCCCCCGTGCCAAGTATTGCAGCAAAGCCAGGATTGTCACCCAGCAAGGCTTTGGCTGATGCTAACAAATCGTGCGTTACTATAATATTTGCATTGGGGAAAGCCTGTTGCAATGCCTGGTGAACGATCTCACATTTTGCAGGCAATGAACAGCCCGCACCATAAAAAAATATTTCTTTTATTTCAAAAGCCTGTACTTGCCCAAGCAAATTTTCGGTTAATGAATGATATATAAATTCCGTATCGAAGTAAAACGGATTATAGCCGGGTGTATGATAACGACCCACTTCGTGGCTATCATTAATAAGCACCCAATCGGTTTTTGTGGAGCCGCTGTCGGCTATCAGTTTCATGGTGCAATATTAATACTGGTTGCTTTTATATAAACAGAAAATTTGCGGTTTACTTGTTTGTTTTAATTATGCCATTTTTATATGCAAATGATACCAAACCATTGGATGTGTGTGTTCCAGTTTTGCGGTGCATATTTTCTCTGTGCTTCCCCACAGTTGGCTCAGATATATTAAGTTTCACAGCTATTTGTTTAGTACTTTTATCCATGCACATAAGCATGAGAACTTCAAACTCTCTGGAGGTTAAATTGATTTGTATTTTTGGTTCACGTTTTATATTGTATTTTATTCCTAGCTTCTCCAGCAACCTTGGAGTGACGATTTTATTAAAATGAAAACCATCATTATATACATCTTCTATTGCTTGGGTAATTTCCTCTACTTCGGAATCCTTGCCTATATAACCCACAGCACCCGCATGTAACATGCCTTCCACAAAATCAGTTTGCTCATCCATAGACAAGCCAATAATTTTAATTTCGGGGTACAAGCTCAAAATTAGTTTGGTAGCTTTAATTCCATCAAGTATAGGCATACGCACATCCATGAAAAGCACATCGGGTTTGTGTTGTTCAATTGCTTTAGTTAAATGTATACCATCACTAACAGTAAATGCAATTTTGTAACGTGGGTTCTCAGCTATTAAACCAGCAAATCCTTTTAAAAACAAAGGGTGGTCATCGGCTATCGCTACTTTAATAGGTTTGAGTATAGACATAAGTTGCTGACGAAGGTAAAACAGAGATGTTGAAATTAATTGAAGTGAATATAAAAATATTTATAGGGCAACAAGCTTTGGTTGTAAAAGTTAAATTCATATACGGAAAACTGCGTAGTAATAAATTTTAAAAACTAGTATTTATGCGTATTGTATGATTGAATATTCACCCCAACCTTTGCTCACACATTTTCGGAAATTACATATATCATCATTTATTTTAAACTAACACAAAATGAAAAAACTATTCTTTATTTTCTTTATTGCATTTGCCTATAAGGTAAGTGGGCAATGGACACCGCCTAATGCAGGCGTTACTTCCACTACTTTAAAAGTAGGCATTGGCACAGCTGCACCCGATGCACAAACAGAGATTTACACTTCGGGTGATGGGAATTTATTATTAACAAGATATAATAATGGTATTGCACCTGCACCTTGCTCGAACCCAATTATTAACCCTATATTTTGGGTTAGGGGAAAAGAGCCCAACTTTGGAGGAGGTTTTAATTATTATGATCTTTTATCGATTAATCCAGCTGGATATTTAGGTGTTGGTTTAAAAGATGCTTTATATCCTCTTCATATTCAAACTTCTTCAACCTTTAACCGCAAATCTGCTTTCTTTAGCACAGCACCTGCGGTGGGATTTGGAAGCAGAAATTTATTTTTCGTAAACAGATTAAACACAGCTGGGTATAATCCCATACAAAAACAAAATGACCAGGGAATATTTTGGAACGATGGGCAAAAAGACATATCTAATACTGTTACAGATGCATGTACTGGACAAAGTGTTACAACACACACTTTTTATAACAACGGGGCTGGTTTTGTAATAGCACCCGAGCAAGACCCAAGTAATACTGCACCTATAGGAATACGTATTGATAAGGACGGTATGGTAGCCATTAACTCAGACAGAATAGCAACTGGATATACCTTATCTGTAAATGGGAAAATAATGGCAACTGAGATGACTGTAAAACTTAAAACCAATTGGCCTGACTATGTTTTTTCAACCAGTTATAAAAGGCCAAGCCTGAAATACATATCCAATTATATCAACTTAAATAAATGTCTTCCTGGCTTTCCTACAGCAAAGCAAGTGGAGCAAAATGGGCTGAATTTGGCTGAGATGCAAACCACCCAACAAAAAAGTTTAGAAGAACTCTATTTAATTGTAATTGAACAGCAAAAGCAAATAGAAGAATTGAAAAAACTATTGTTAGCGAAGAAGTAATTGATTTAATTTTGCATAATGCAAATATTTCCCAAAAACATATTTATATTTTTTATTGCAATCTCATTATTTGGATGCAGACATAAGTGTATGGACAAAACAAACCCAGATTGTGAAAACTTTGATCCCTGTACTCAGGAACATCCTATTTCAGCTTCTTTTAAAATATATGAAAGCTGGGGAGGGGGACCACCAAAAGTACAACTTGACAAATGGGTATTTTATGATACTGATACTGTAAGTTCAATTTTTGTTAAGTTTACTGCTGATGAAAAAGATGCAAGTAATTATGAGTGGCATATTGGTGCAGGGATTTACAATACTAGATCATTTGATTTAGAGTTTCCGGTAAGCTATATTTATGACCCTTCTGACACTGATTACTCTATACCCAGAAAGATACTTAAGACAGTACCAATAATGCTGATTGTACATAAAACCCCTAACAAAATATGTTTCCCTGATGATGATGGTATTGATACAGTTATAAGAACTATTAAATTTATCAATATTGCAAGATCAGATTTCGAAGGAAAGTTTTATGGATATTGGGACGATAATACAACTAAAACGGATACCGTCAGTTTTGACTATCATGCAAAAGATTCAATAACAGGTTTAGGAATGGCACCAGTCTACAAAACTCAATACTTTAAGGAATCGTGTGAAGAAGGTTCTAGTGGATTTGAAATATATAAAGAAAAACAGGCTGTGTTAGGCTGTGCTTGGACAAAACAGATACAAGCTTTTATTTCCGATGATAAAAGGACATTGGAAATGGACGCTTACATTCTAGACTCTATAAACTTAACAACCATAACAAAACACCATTTTAAAGGCAAAAGACAATGATGAAAAAATATTTATTGGTGGCTCTTATACATGCTGCCCTTGCGATAAACGCACAACAAAGAATACCTGCTATTAATAACACAACGGTATTCCCCTATAGGTATGGTACACATACTGACCCTGCTAATGTGAGCCCTACGCAAACGGTTGCTGGAAGACAATTTGAAATAAACCATTTTGACTGGACGCACGTTTCATTTGGTTATAATAAAAGTAACTACCCCGGATTACTGAGCCCTGTAACAAATCCTTACTATTCAACCTATACTCCCAATGCTAGTATTGCAAGAGGTGGGTTAAGTGATTTTAGGCCAGACCAAGGGTGGGAACTTATTAGAAGAGATTTTGGATATTATTATGATGAAACATCACCAATTATAAATAACAACCGACCTATCATTTATATATTACTGTATAATAAATTTACTGCAAAACTGAGGTTGTTATGTGACTTGCCAAATCAGGTTAATGGAAACTTAATACAATCTGTACGTGTTGAATTGGAAATGGTCGATAAGAGAACCCCAATAAGTTTTGTGGATTTTAAAAATTCTGGAGCCAGTTATGACATTTCTGGTCTAATGAGTATTGCTGATGAAACGGGTGCATCAACCCCACTTACCGAAAAATCACCACGGCTTGCTATGAGTTCGGTTGCAATATTTCCAGACTCATATGTAGATTTCTTTTATGCCGATTTTCAGATGGCCTATGACCCCTGCACCTGTTTATCAGAATCGGGGCTTCGATTTAATTTTTATGAAATTCAAAGCTCAAGTTTATCAGCAGTCGGAAGATTGTTTTTAACTTCTCAAACTATTGCATCATACAATAGTGCCAACATGGGACCATATTCTACTTCGATTTATTATAAAAATGGTACTGATGTAGATAATTTCCAACAAAACTATAAAGATTTTGATGATTTGGCCTTGAGTTTAAAAACTACTAGTGCCATAGATCCAAGTTTTCAGGATAATGCAAATTCAGGAGCAACAGAATTGTTGTCATTTTTGATTGAACTTGGTGCATCAATTGGTGAAATAGCTGATGTAACAACTGTGGTAGGGGGATTTCATGTTGCAGCTGCTACATTGAATTTTATCAGTGCACATGCTGGCGGTGAAAGTAATTCATCAGGGCCAGTCGAAACATTGCCAACAGTGATTCAAGGTGGCGTAAATATTTCTGGACAACTAAATACTCAAAAACTGCAGTCAAGTTATAATATACAATTAACAAATCCTGGGAGTAAGAATAGTGAAACAAGACCCGAGGTAATTAATCCTGCGGTAAAAGATCCTGAATACACAACTTATAATGAAGTTTTAGGCTTGTTCGCTTTGATAAAAAAACCTGTTCCGTTAGTAAATCATGCTTGGGACCAAGTGCTAATTGAAGATGGGGGGCTAACAAGAACAATATATAAAAATACTAACTATTCCGTAAAGCTTGCTGACAAACTGATTTATACTTATAACCCCAATATTGGCATCATTAAAGATAAAACCTCAATATATGCTGCACTCGAAGTTGAAATTACATATCCAAACAATACCTCAAGTTATACCAATTGGAATGTAACCTATACCTATGATAATTGCTATCATACACTAAATTACTTTGAAAATGCAAATCCTCACCACCATGATGTGTTTTTAACACCCTTTGTTCCTATCGAGTGTTTAAGCAATTTGGTACCTCACATAAACTATACTTCGCCCAATGGAAATAGCACTGGCATTGATGAACTTCCAACAATAAACCTTAGACTGAAAATTTTGTTTATGCCAGTTTTTGATCAAATAAATATCTCAACAAACAAAAAGAATATGTCGAGTACCGTTTTCACATATAATTTAAGTGGATATGGAAACACCTCCGACGATTTGATTGCAGGCTCTAATCAAATCCATCTTTATGGAGACATTACCTTGCCTAACCCAAATATAAATCTTAATACGAACGCGTTATATGCAAATAAAGTAACAATTAACGGGAATATTTCATCTGGCAACAATCTTAAGATATATAGTATAAATGGGTTTGATGTTCTGCCCTCAGGAAACATAGACCCTTCTATAGATTTAATAACCGGCAATAGTAGCACTCCTTGGGATTGTTCCACTCCGATAGACCCGCTTCTAGCCTTCAATGACCTTAAAGATTTTTGTGAAGGAAATAAGACCTATAAATATCAGGCTAACATTCCTGCTCTTTCTCCATCATACATAAATAATGCAGAAAATATAGACCCGATTCAAAACTTTAAAATAACTCCCAATCCAACAATACAAAGTAGTAATGTACAATTTAATACGCTAGAAGAAACACAAGGCACTTTATTTGTATATGATATAACAGGCCATTTAATTAAAACGGTGTTCAACAACCGCCCACTTGTAAAAGGAGACCACAATATAGGCACCGATATATCAGACCTTGCAGCGGGCGAGTATATAGTTAGGCTTATAACAACCGAAGGGGTACAAACTGCAAAACTAATTAAGTTGGGGCAGTAATTTTATAATTGCATATCGAGTATTATATTTGCAAGCATAATACTCGATATATTTTAAACTTATCATAAAAATGGCTTATTATAATACTAAAAAATTTGCTTTCGCAATAGTTCTGTTTTTCATTTTTTCATCTACTAAGGCTCAAACTTATATATCGTTTGGTGCGGGGTATTTGTTCCCTAAGGGTGGTTCAAGAAATAGTGAATATTCATACTCTCCAAATTTTCCATATAGTGTAGGAAAAGTGTCAAACTTCTCCTTTGCCTCAGGTGTAGGAATGAGCTTGGGAGTGGGATATATGATGAATAAAAATTTCGGTTTCGAGTTAGGTGTCACTTCAGTTTTCGGAAAGACTTTTACATATACAGCCACTAGTTATGGTTTTACGCCTCCTTTTACAACAATTACAAAATATAGTGCTCCGATATCTGCGTTTGTAAACCCATCAATGGTGTTTAAAGCAAATGCAATAAGGGGCATTATCCCCTATTGCAAGGTCGGGCTTTTGTTTTTAGCTTATGGAAAACAAAATTCAACAATGAACTTTTCCAACAATTATATTTATGCGGAATCTGAAATCTCCAATCGCTTTACAGTCGGCACGTTTGAGGCATTGGGTATAAGTATACCTGTTACAAAAAAAATAAGTATGGGTATTGAGTGCTATGCACAAAGCATTAATCCCTATAATAAAAAGTTGACGCTGATAAAGCATCAAACTAATGGAGTTGATGATCTTTCAAAAATGTCAGTGAGTAGTAAAGAAGGCGTATATGTAAAAAACGTCGACGCTTCTAACACAACCAATCCAGATCAACCTGCTAAATACTTAGCGTACACTAATAACTATAGTAATATAGGTTTAATGGTACACATGTATTATACTATTAATACGAAATAAAAATTCCTTATTTCATCTTCCCCATCACCTTTTTCCTGTGCAATACTCCCCAATCTCTCAGTTCATCAATTACTCTTTCCAATGATTTTCCATAAGGAGTCATTGAGTATTCTACCACCACCGGAACGGCATCATAAACGGTTCGTTTCACCAATTGGTTTATTTCCAAATCACGCAATTCTTTCGACAACATTTTATCAGTTATGCCGGGAATTTCTTTGGCCATTTGCGAAAATCTTTTATTGCCAAACGAGAGTGATATGATAATGGGCAGCTTCCATTTGCCACTTAAAATATCTAGTGCATCGCGAACGGGCAGAATGGCTTTGGTGCATTCAGCATGGGTTTTACCTGGTTTTTGTTGTGCTAGTGTCATGGTGTTTTATATAAGCTATATTAAAGTATAGTGCTATACATTGGGATAGTACTAACTAAAGTATAGCAAAGGTATGTAATTTTGCAGTGTTAAAACAAATAAATTTTAAAACAATAATTAAATAAATATTATGGACACTACAGCAACTCCAACAGCTATTGGAACAACAACCAAATGGGCACTCGATGCCACACATTCCGAAATTCACTTTAAAGTGAAACACTTGCTTATTTCTACAGTTACCGGGCAATTCAAACAGTTCAACGCAACTATAGATACCGAAGGCGATGAA
>JANYDJ010000020.1 GCA_025363675.1 Flavobacteriaceae bacterium
TATAAAAAAATGTAATACTGCTACCTTAATTTATCCCAACCCTTCCTCTGGTATTTTTACTGTGCAATACAATACCAAATTGTTGCAAAAAATGCTTGTGCAAGTATATAATACAATAGGCGAAAAGGTATATGAAACTATTTGGAATAATGGTGTGCAAAAGGATATTGACCTTTCTTATTTGGCTAAAGGTATTTATTTTCTTCGTATAGGTGATGAATCGAAACGCATAGTTATTGAATAAAAAATATCAACATTCCGCGTGACCACCTAACCCTCGTCTAAATAACTTATAGACTGTGTAAAAATTATTGAACATTATTTTTATGGAGGAAATAAGTACTATGGCAATCCCTGTTTCATCAAACCTTTCATAATATTTTGAATTTTTCCTATTGGTTTCAACCCACCCCAACGTTCCTTCAACAATCCATCGTTTTGGAAGCACTTTAAAAGTTTGCAATTCACTTCGCTTTATTATTTCCACTTCTATATTGACTTCTTTCTATACCCTGTCTACGAGTTTTCCTGCATAACCACCATCGGCTAAGATTTTAACTATGCCCAGCCAACTTTCTCTCATCTTTTCTAAATTAAAAAAGCCACCATTACTGGGCGGCTTTTTTAATAATCGACAATTTGTTTATAAAGTCAGGATGCGAATAAGGTTAATTCTTGGCTACACTTGTTTGTAAGGGTTTATTATCGGCTGTTAATTTGGTGTATTCAATTATATAGGCATTGTAAAGGTCGTTTAATTTATGAATATGGAGCGTTCTTTCGAATGCCATTAATTCAGCGGTTCCATTCGGATTTTTTTTGTAATCGTGTTGTGCATACGATTGTGCAATAGCTGCCGATGCTTGGCGGTAGGTATATCCATTGGTTTCACGCATTAGCTCTATCTGGCTTTTTAAACTATTGGCTGTTAAAAAAGAGTAAAACTGATTATATAACGACGCAGAATCAAGTTTCATTTCAACGGCATACTCCAAATCAGTATCGAAGCTGAGCATAATAATAGAGGGTATTTTTAGCACGCCATATTTTTTGGCAATTTCTTTTCCTTTTTTAGTAGTAACGTTGGCCTCCATGCACACAAAATTAGTTTTTGCCCATTTTGCAAATTCTGCCTTGCCCACAATTTGGCGTGTAAAAGTGCGGCTACTAATGCATTTGCTAGAATGTATATAAAGTATGAGTGGTTTTCGTTCTTGTTTTGCAAACTGTTTTGACTGTTTCAGGTTGCTTTTTATCATAAAATTCAAAGGGTCTTTTCCTGCGGCTCTACATGCACTAGAGAAGAAAATGGTGAAGGTTAAGAGAATGATGGTGCTGTGTAAAATGTGTTTCATAGTAGTGATCGTTTTATCTATTACAAAATTGCACGAAGGCGTTTGCTCTGTATATATAAATACTTTTGGTTTCTTACACCTTTTTAACAGGGCTTATGGCACTCTTGTATAAACATAAAACGCTGAACAATAAAAAAATAGAATTATTTCATTCTCGTAAATTTAAGATACTTACAATTTGCAAGTAATAGGTAAGTGTATATTTGGGTGCGAATAGTTTGTAAATGGTAGGTTTTTTTGCAAAAAAAAATTAGCTGAGTCGTTATTTATTCGTTTACAGTTTTCCAATTTATATATAATAGTTATTCGATAAAATGGTAGTTTTATAGGTATTTAATCAACGCTCTAAAAATGCGATTGGGGGGATAGAAATGCTACTGAAGAGCCGTAAATAAGATTTGATTCATTAAGGAATAGGCAGTAGTTTTGCAGCTAAAATAAATACCCTAATTTTAACTTGTTATTTTAAGTTAAACAACTAGGGGCCAATATTAATATAAACTGTGAATCAACAACAAGAAGAAAAATGGGACTTAGTAATTGAGCCACAAAGTTCATTATTTAACTTAAACCTGCGAGCTGTTTGGAATTACAGAGACCTGCTTCTATTATTGGTTAAAAGAGATTTCGTATCATTTTATAAGCAAACGGTATTGGGGCCATTGTGGTTTTTTATTCAACCCTTGTTCACTACCATCGTTTTCACTTTTATATTTGGTAATTTGGCCGGGCTAGCTCCCAGTGATATTCCAGCCCCTCTTTTTTATATAGTAGGAATTACTGCATGGAATTATTTTGCCGATTGTTTAACCAAAACTTCAACTGTATTTAAAGACAATGCTGGAATTTTTGGGAAAGTATATTTTCCACGTTTAATTATGCCCCTAAGCATAGTTACCAGTAATTTGGTTCGTTTTGGCGTGCAGATGATCTTAATGTTGCTGATGATGGCATATTTTTATTTTGTAAAAGATTCGCACTTTCATGTTACTTGGACCATCTTTTTATTCCCGGTTTTAACTTTAATGATGGCACTGTTAGGGTTGGGGCTAGGTTTAATTATCACCGCACTAACTACCAAATATCGCGACCTCGCTTTTTTAATCACCTTTGGTGTTCAGCTGCTCATGTATGCCACCACGGTTATATATCCCTTATCCAAAATACCCGAAAAATATCGTTATATTATTGAATTAAATCCAATGACAAATATAATAGAGGGTTTTAGATATGCATTTTTGGGCATTGGAGAATTTACTTTAAATGGCTTTGTATACACCCTTGTTTGCACCATCGTTTTTTTATTATTGGGGGTAATCATTTTTAATAAAACAGAAAAAACTTTTGTAGATACTATATAGGTTTCACCATTATATAGGTAATATTATATTATAAATGTCGAAAACAGCAATCATAGTCGAGAATCTATCAAAAATATACCGCTTGGGCGAGATAGGAACTGGAACTATCAGCCACGACCTTCATAGGTGGTGGGCCATGAAAGTAATGGGAAAAGAAGATCCATTTTTAAAAATTGGGGAAGCAAACGATCGGGCAAATAAAGGAATTAGTGATATAGTATATAGTTTAAAAGATATAAACTTCCAGATAGAGCAAGGCGATGCAGTAGGGATTATTGGAAGGAATGGTGCGGGCAAAAGCACGTTGTTAAAACTATTGAGTAGGGTAACTTCGCCTACTACGGGAAGCATCAAAATAAAAGGCAGGGTGGCATCGTTGTTAGAAGTGGGAACGGGTTTTCACCCCGAACTTACCGGCAGAGAAAATATCTTTTTGAATGGTGCTATTTTGGGTATGCGTAAAAAAGAAATCACTAGAAAGTTGGATGAGATTATTGATTTTAGCGGAGTGGAAAGATATGTAGATACCCCCGTTAAAAGATACAGTTCTGGCATGTATGTACGCTTGGCATTTGCCGTAGCGGCACATTTAGAATCAGAAATATTGATAGTGGACGAAGTACTTGCTGTAGGCGATGCTGAGTTCCAGAAAAAATGTTTGGGTAAAATGGGAGAGGTGAGCAAGGGCGAAGGAAGAACGGTATTGTTTGTGAGCCACAATATGCTTGCGGTAAAATCGCTATGCAGCAATGGTATATCATTGGATAAAGGTTCCGTGCAAAAAATTGGGAATATGGCTAGTGTAATTGATGCTTATTTGGCTAAAACTGCCAAGGTTGCATCTTCTTTTATTAATATAGAAAAAGAGAGTGAGGGCCTAACTTTGCACACCATGCAAATATCAAACAATGGTATTGATGGCAGGTTTGATATAGAGTCGGACTTGGTATTTGATATAAAACTGTCTAGTACCAAAGATTTTGAAGCTATTAATGTAAATATATTTTTCAATACTTTAGAAGGGTCACTAATTTTTGCCACCTGCTCCAAATCAGAGGTAATAAAGAAAGGTACGGTTACCTTTCAATGTACTATTCCTGGTAATACATTAAATGATAATATATATAATCTGGATGTAATGGTGGTGAAAGATGCATCCAAATCAATTATCAACCTAAAAGATATTATATCAATAGAAGGGGTTGAGGAAAAAAGGGATGGGGCATGGCTTGACAAATTTCCTGGATTGATAAGACCACAAAATTTTAAATGGAGTAAAACAAATACACATGAATAATTTCAGCAGAGCTTTAAAAACAAAAATTGACCAATCGCAATCCAATAATTATGGGGTTGAGAATTATGATGAATTTAGGTTTGGCAAGTACAAAGAACCCAAAAAACCTAGTAAAGGTTTTGTATATGAATTAAAGCAAGTAGTAAAAAAACTCATCGGGCACAAGAGCCTTCAATTTGATATCAATCAAGTAGATTGGATACGCAATCACCAACAAGGGTTGGAGCGGATATATGAGAGACTGAACGATCAAGGAAAAGGTTTACTAATTGATTTGATTGCATACAGAAAATTGGGTTTTAAGAAAGTGAAATTGCCCAGAAACAGCAAACAATACTGGGATGCCATGGCAAAAGGCGATTCATTAGCCGACCCTAACGATACCTACGACCCACATTTTATGCATTTTATCTTAAATAAATTCGATCTCAATCCAATAGGATATGATATAAAACTATATTTTAGCGGAGGTGCTATTGCCATCGATTATATATTGGAACAATATGCATATAAATTGGATGGAAAACCTATAGTACAAGTGGAACCTGGTGACGTTGTGATCGATGCTGGTGCATGCTGGGGCGATACTGCTTTATATTTTGCACATAAAGTTGGAGAAAATGGCAAAGTATATTCATTCGAGTTTATTCCTGACAACATAAAGTTATTTAATATTAATCGCTCTTTCAATCCACATTTAACAAGTCGTATTGAGTTGATAGAGCACCCTATCTCCAATGTAACGGGCGATAAGATATTTTTTAAAGACAATGGTCCAGGCAGTAAAGTAGAAATGCAGCCATTTGAAGGTCAAACGGGCTCTACTACTACTATCACCATTGATGATTTGGTAAAGAAAAACAATATAGAAAAAGTTAACTTTATCAAAATGGATATTGAGGGTGCTGAACCAAATGCTTTGAAAGGAGCCATTGAAACCATCAAGAAATTTAGACCCAAATTAGCGATAGCAACTTATCACAGTATGGACGATTTTGTAAATATTCCCATCTGGATATTGGATTTGGATTTAAACTACGAAATATTTCTCGACCATTATACCATTCATAAGGAAGAAACCGTTTGTTTTGCCATACCCAGATAAGCTATGATACCAGTTACCAAAACATTCCTGCCACCTATTACTGAATATCAAAGTCACCTTGAGAAAGTATGGGAAAAGCAATGGCTCACCAATAGGGGGCCGCTGTTATTGGAATTGGAAGAGAAGCTAAAAAACCATCTTGATATTTCCAATATAACAATTACCAATAATGGTACTATTCCTTTACAAATAGCTCTTAAATTGTTAGGCAAAGGAGGCGAAATTATTACCACACCTTTCTCTTATGTAGCTACTACGGCTGCTATTGTTTGGGAAAACTGTATCCCCGTTTTTGTAGACATACATCCCGAATATTTAACAATTGATGAAACTAAAATTGAAGCCGCTATTACACCAAAAACCACGTGCATTTTAGCTACCCACGTATTCGGAAACCCTTGCAATATTGAGGCTATTGAGGCTATTGCAAAAAAACACAATCTTAAAGTGATATATGATGCTGCTCACTGTTTTGGCGTGAATTATCACAATCAATCTGTATTTAATTATGGCGATGTAAGCACCTGTAGTTTTCATGCTACTAAGTTGTTTCATACGGGTGAAGGTGGTGCCATGATTTGTGCAGATTCACAACTTGCACACCAGCTTTTTTATAGCCATAATTTTGGTCATAACGGTCCTTTAGATTTCTTTGGCCTTGGCGTTAATGGTAAGATATCAGAATTGCAAGCGGCTATGGGATTAGCTGTTTTTCCTCACATGAGTCACATATTATCGGAAAGAAAAAAGGTAGTCGACTATTATAATGAATATCTGAATTTTGCCAAATTGAAAACTATTAAAATCAGGGATAACACGGAATGGAATTATAGTTACTATCCGATAATATTTGAAAGCGAAGAAGTTTTATTAAAAGTGCAGCAGGAGTTAAATAAAGAAGGCGTTTTGCCAAGAAGGTATTTTTATCCCTCGTTAAATACGATAGGTTATGCGAAGGGCAAAA
The DNA here is from genome assembly GCA_025363675.1 of Flavobacteriaceae bacterium. GTDB lineage: Bacteria > Bacteroidota > Bacteroidia > UKL13-3 > UKL13-3 > CANJUD01. Next base: position 6,083 of record JANYDJ010000020.1, read on the forward strand.
GTATGCCTATTTCAGAGGCTATTACTTCCAAAGTTTTATGTCTTCCCCTCTATGTAGGATTGACCAATGACGACCTAAATAAAATAGTAACCACTATTACAAAAAATACTTAATGAAAGTAGCAATAATGCAGCCCTACCTTTTACCCTATATTGGTTATTTTCAATTAATCAATGCAGTGGATGCATTTGTGATATATGATAATATAGAATTTACTAAAAAAGGCTGGATTAATAGGAACAGAATATTAGTGAATGATAAGGATGATTATTTTACAGTCCCCATAAAAAAGGATTCCGATTATTTAAATATCAATGAAAGGTCTATTGCGGAATCTTATATAAAAGATAAGACCAAAATAATTGGAAAGATTTCAGCATTATATAAAAAATCACCACAATATAATTTGGTGTTTCCAGTTATTGAAAATATATTTAATTGTACTGAGTCAAATTTGTTCGACTTTGTTTTTTACTCCTTAAATAGTATAACATCTTTTTTGGAAATTAATACAAAATTTATAGTTTCATCAACAATAAACATAGATCATTCTTTAAAATCTCAGGATAAAGTCATTGCTATTTGCAAAGCGGTTAATGCCACAGATTATATTAATCCGATTGGAGGTACAGAGTTGTATTCTAAAGAGTTATTTGGTAATAATGGTCTGCAATTATATTTTGTAAAATCAAATCCCATAGAATATAAGCAGTTTGCCCAGCAGTTTGTGCCTTGGCTTTCTATAATAGATGTTTTGTTTTTCAATCCCAAAGAAAAAGTGCAAGCGTTTTTAAATGAATATACCACTATATAAAAATATGTATATATACAATGTTTAAATGGAATAAGATAGGGAAAGTATTTGACCCAAATGAGCATGAAACGCCTGAGTGGATGAATGAGTTTGCACAAGCCCCTGCTGTAGTAAAATTTGATAATTTCGTACGTGTATATTTTTCTTGCCGTCCAAAACCCGATGATAAAGGCCGATATGTCAGTTACTCAGCGTATCTTGATTTAAATCGGAAGAATTTGTTGGAGATAATTGATATATGCAAAAAACCTATTTTGGAACTAGGCAAGTTGGGAACTTTTGATGAATTCGGCACCTACCCAGCTTCGGTGATAGAAGATGATGGGAAATACAAGGTATACTATGGTGGATGGACACGCTGCGAATCAGTTCCCTTCAATGTGGCCATAGGTATTGGCGTAAGTGATGATAATGGAAAAACATTTAAGAAACTGGGAGATGGTCCTGTGTTGTCATATACACCCGATGAACCATTCATTTTAAGTGGTCCGAAAATTAGAAAGTATAACGGAATATTGTACCTGTTTTATATAGCTGGCAAGAAATGGATTCTCGACAAAGGCAAACCAGAACCAGTATATAAAATAAGGATGGCCACGTCGAATGATGGCGTCAACTGGAATAAACATAATAAAGATTTAATTACAAGTAGCATCGAAGAAAATGAAGCACAGGCAAGCCCTGATGTGATTTTTATGAACGGAAAATATCATATGTTTTTCTGTTATAGATATAGTACCAATTACAGGGGGCAAGAGAATGGCTATCGCATTGGATATGCCCATTCTGATGATTTAGTCAATTGGACTCGTGATGATTCTCAAGTGGGAATCGATGTTTCAAAAGAAGGTTGGGATAGTGAAATGATTAGCTACCCCCATGTATTTGAATTGGATGGAGAAGTATATATGTTTTATCTCGGAAATGGAGTAGGAAGATATGGTTTTGGCATGGCAAAATTAGAAAATATATAAAATGAATTGGATTAAAAAGGGCAAACTGTTTGACCCAACATTATATAACTTAGCTAACGGCTGCAAAGAATTTGCCCAGTCGCCACAAACGGTTGTCTTTGATGATTTTGTTCGTATATATTTTTCAACCAGAAATAAAGATGAGCTTACAGGCAAATATTTAAGTTTTATAGCATATATTGATGTAGCCAAAGATTTAAAAACGATAATAAATTCTTCCTCGAATGAAATCATCCCTTTGGGTGGATTAGGAACTTTCGACGAACATGGAATTTTCCCAATTAACTTACTAAAAGACGGTGAGAAAATACTAGCCTATACTTGTGGCTGGAATAGAAGAGTGAGTGTTTCTGTGGAGACCTCGATAGGCTTAGCTATGAGTGATGATAATGGTGTTACTTTCAAAAAATACGGAGATGGACCTATTATGAGTTCATCATTGCATGAACCCGTGTTGGTAGGCGATGCATTTGTTCAAAAGTATGACGGCATCTATCACATGTGGTATATTTTCGGAACCAAATGGATGGCAGCATCTAGCATAGAACCCGAAGCAAGGGTATATAAAATTGCCCACGCAACTTCAAGTGATGGCTTGCAGTGGAACAAAGAGGAAGGTATCCAAATAATATCAGATAAGCTTAATGAAGATGAATGCCAAGCATTACCCACGGTAGTTAAAATAAATAACAGCTATCATATGTTTTTCTGTTTTCGCGAAGCAACTGATTTTAGAAAAAACCCTAAGAGAAGCTATAAGTTGGGATATGCTTATTCCGATGATTTGAAAAACTGGACACGTGATGATGAAAATTCCGGAATCACGCTAAGTCCTGATGGTTTCGATTCAGAGATGATGTGCTATCCGCATTTATTTGAGATGGATGGGGAATTTTATCTCCTATATAATGGGAATGAGTTTGGTAAATACGGATTTGGAATAGCTGAACTGGAGCAATAAATGTTATGATTGATTACAAAGTAAAGCAAGCCTCAGAAAAAGATTTATATTTGCATTTGGAAAAATGCAATCATTTGTTTGTGCCCCCGCTAAGCGAAAAGGTGAATTTGCAAGATTATGCCCGCAAATTGTTTGAAAACGCACATACATTTGAAGCATGGGATAGCAAAGAATTGGTCGGTTTTATAGGGGTGTATTTTACTGACAGGCAAACGAAGAAAGCCTTTATCAGTAACGTAAGCATATTGGAAACATATAATAACAAAGGAACCGCAACTGAGTTGCTCAATATGACAAAAGAATATGCAAAGAGCCATGAATTCGATAAAATAGTATTAGAAGTAAATGCAAAAAATATGAATGCAATAGCGTTTTATGTAAAGAACAACTTTGAAATAGAATACGAAAAAATGGATTCCCTATTTATGGAATTCAATATTAAAAAATAATTATAATATATTATGAATAACCAAAGAGATTATAACCAGGAATTAAAGGATACAGCAGATCATAAGTATGCCTACAACTTCGATTTTGATGTGATGCATCATTACATGTTAAAATCATTTATTCCTTTTTTTAAGGAAGGGAATTTTTTGGAGTTGGGAAGTTTTAAAGGAGATTTTACCAGAAAATTCCTACCTTATTTCGAAGACATCACTTGCGTAGAAGCATCGGATGAAGCTGTGACAATTGCTGAAAATGAATTTGGCGATAAAGTGAAATTTATTAATTCATTATTTGAAACAACAACCCTGCCCACAAAGTATGATAATATAGTTCTTACCCATGTATTAGAGCATATCAGCGATCCAGTGTGCGTATTAAAACGCATTAACGATGAATGGCTATCCGATACTGGACGTTTTTTTCTGGTTTGTCCGAATGCAAATGCACCCTCAAGACAAATTGCTGTGAAGATGGGATTGATTACTCACAATTCAGCTATTACGCCTGCTGAAAAGGAACATGGTCATCACATTACTTATACACTCGATACATTGGAGCGTGATGCGAAAGCAGCCGGACTAAAAGTAGTATACCGCTCAGGTATTTTCTTTAAAGCCTTAGCAAATTTTCAATGGGACAAACTGTTACAAACAGATATTATATCTAAAGAATATCTTGAAGGTTGTTATCAACTCGGGCAGAGTTATCCCGATTTGTGTTCCAGCATTTTCTTAATGTGCGAGAAAGGATAAGTATTATATGAATTCCCCTTTGCTTTCTGTATGTTTAATTACATATAACCACGGGAAATATATTTGTCCGGCCATAGAAAGTGTGTTAATGCAAAAGGTTAACTTCACTTGGGAATTAATTATAGCCGACGATTGTTCCACAGACGATACCCGAGAAATACTAATAGCGTATCAGAAAAAATATCCTGATTTTATCAAGCTCATTCTGCAAGAAAAAAATGTAGGGGCAGCACAAAACTGGATGGATTTAGTAGTAGCACCTACTTCAAAATATATTGCTTATTTGGAAGGTGATGATTACTGGACTAATCCCAACAAACTCCAAATGCAAATCGATTTTTTGGAGCAACATCCAAAGTACTCTGCATGTATACACAATTCTACCGTACTAAGAGATGAAGTTGAAATAGGATTATATCACGATTGGACACAGGATAAAGATGTGGAAGCAGAAAGAATTATCATAAATGGCGGTGGTGTATTCCCAAGTGCTTCGTTGGTATATAGAAATGTGATAAAAATAGAGCAAAAGGATTTGGAGTTTCAATCGGGCGACACCGTTTTAATTTTGTTACTCTTAACTAAAGGCCCTGTATATTATATGCATCAGAATATGTGTGTATACCGAAGGCATAATCAAGGGCTTTTTACCTCATTAAAAGATAATCCCGCCAATAGGGTTGAGTTTTTGGTAAACAATATTTTGTTATATAAGTATTACAGAAAATTCTTAGATAAAAAATATAATGATTATATAAACAATGCTATCCTTCTTCAAGTTAAAAGAATCTATAATATATATGGTTATTTCAGTAAGCAAAGCCTGATTTTGCTCAAATATCTAACTTTAATGGATATGATAAGGTTCGTAACGCTCAAGCTAAAATCAAAATCGGAAAAAAAATAATCCGCTCTTTATTCCTACTCAGCTTCTTGGGAATGAGGCGTGGGCACTACTTATCAAAAATACCCATTGCAAGGTAGGTAACCTATTATAAATCACCTTACTTTTGCACTTGATATTTATTAAAATCATTTTTGCAATTGTTAAAGTATATATTGTTTTTCTCATTTACAGGCATGCTATGTGTAACAGCTGCGGGGCAATGCCCAGCTTGTATGACGCCTACAGGCAACTTGGTGGTAAATGGCGACTTTTCTCAAGGCAACACGGGGTTTAGCAGCGATTATGGTTATCAAAAAGATTTGGTGCCCGAGGCATTCTATTATGTAACAGATGATGCTCACAATACACATTACGGGTTTAGAGGAAGTGACCATACCTCGGGGAAAGGTAATTTTATGGTTGTGAATGGCTCCTACACTGCCAACTCATCAGTATGGTGCCAAACCATTAAAGTGAAACCACATGTATTATATTCTTTCAGTACTTGGTTGTGCTCAGTGGCTACTGGAAATCCTGCTTCATTGCAATTTAGTATTAACGGGGTAAATATGGCAAGTCCCTTTACCGCACCCGGTAATACCTTTACTTGGATACAATTTTTTCAGTGGTGGGATAGTGGCAATGATACAGTCGCCAGAATTTGTATAGTTAATCAAAACACAATTAGGAGCGGCAACGATTTTGGTTTGGATGATATATCTTTTTCTACATGTTTACCCAAGCAAGGAGCTACTATTAATATTGGTCCCGATCAGGCACTATGCGTGGGTAAAACGTTACGCTTACATGCAGGCGGTGGACTAGATAAATATTTGTGGAGCAACGGAAGTACAGATAGTTTTTTGGATGTAAATAGTGTGGGCACTTATTGGGTAAAGGTTACCAAAGATAGTTGTATAGCAACCGATACAATGGTTATTACGGCCATAGTACAACCACCTAAAATAGATTTGGGCAATGATACTTTTATCTGTGTCACAGAATTCAGACTTGATGCAGGATATACACAAGGGTATTCATATATGTGGAGCACTGGAGAAACTACACCCGCAATTGCAATAACCAAAAGTGGTACCTACTGGGTAAAAGTTTCAGCCGGGTCCTGTTCCGATTCTGATATAATTAATGTAGATATGTATAATGTGCCGCCCAATTATTTGGGACCTGATACCACACTTTGCATAGGTGATACATTGTTACTAAACGCAAACCAAAACAATCATTACACCTATTTGTGGGATGATGGAAGCACTTCGCCAAAACGCGATATATATAATACAGGTAATTATAATATAGAATGGGATTTGCTAACCTGTAAATTTTACGATACCATACAGGTTAATTTTGTAGCACCGCCCGTATTTGATTTAGGCCCAGATACCATTTTATGCTATGGTGATACTATGATATTAGATGCATTAAATATCGACTTCAAACATCAATGGAATACAGGCGATACCACCCCAACTATTATAGTAACACATACAGGAAATTATATAGCAACAGTAAGCAATGGTTCATGTGCAGTGAAGCATAATGTACATATAAACTTTAGCAATGGCCCACCTATTTTATTAAAAGATAGATATACAATCTGCACCGATTTGCACGAAAAAATTACCCTATATCCAGGTCCTGCGGTTTCTTATTTGTGGTTACCAAATGGCGAAACAGATTCATCAATCACAATAAGTCAGCCACCACAATATATTACTATCACAGTTACCGATAAACGCGGTTGTAAAAACAGCAAAGATATAGTTGTGGAAGAACTCTGTGGTCCACGTTTATTTGTGCCCAATGCATTTACACCCAATGGAAATAAATTGAATGAAGTATTTCTTCCCAAAGGCGTATTTGTATTGTCATATAAGATGGATATATATAATAGATGGGGAGAAAAAATATTTGTAACTACCGATGTAAACCAAGGATGGGATGGGAAGTTCAAAGGTAAAACCTGTGCCGAAGATATCTATATATATATGATAACTTATGGTGGTGAGAGTAACACCGGGCCTGAGGAGTATTACTTATCGGGGATTTTGTATTTGATACCATAGATATTATATAAAAAAAAGCAGCGTACCTTTTTGGGATACGCTGCTTTTATTATGGAGATTCGCCCGATTGAGGTGGGATACCACAGTTATAATACAATTCCAAATTTTAAACCCAAATAATATTTACCAAATGGGTCAATGGTTTTTCGTATATCAATACCATAAGAACAAGGAATTTTATGATTCATTTTTTCGTAAAATTCCCATAAAAACTGAAAGCCTGTTTTGCCATCGGTTTTGTCTTTACTTGTACCATATATATATTGTTGCACATATATTCCCACTGTTGTAAATCTTCTATATTTTTGTTCTTCTGAGCGATTTGAGATTTGAATATTAGGGTCCATGTGATAGGAAATATTACGGATTCTTAATAGTTTCACACCTACTACAGCTGAATAATAATTGAAGTTAATATAGCTTGTTGATGGGTTTGTGGGTGTAGCTACTACTGCATACTGTGAAGTATTCCGCTCTATACCTGTTTCAACGCCAAGACTATTGAGACGTTTTGCATAAGCTTTTGATCTATTCTCAAAAACTTCTGTTTTGCTGTCTACTACTTTTCCTTGAGCATTTGTATAGGTAGTGGTTTTAGAAGTAGTGGTACCATCTGGCAATTTGATTCGCTTTGTTTGAATATTTTTAAGGAACATATAGGTATGTGATAATTTCATTCTGGATAATGGTATAAAGCCATCACTAGCTTGTGAAATTCCAACAAATTCAAAATTTATAAAACTATTTTGTTGCGGAGCGACTCTCATAATATTTACTGCAATCAAATTTGATTTACCTGAATTATAGCCTCCTGGGTCTGCTCCAAGATACACGAAAAATTTACGGTCGAAATTTTCTGGGTCGTCTTTGTCAACAATCATCCCAGGGTCGTTTTCTTCATCACTTTGAGCTTGAACAAAAGTTGATGTAATTAATAATACAAAGAAAAGTAGTTTTTTCATTTTATTTAGTTATTTAATTCATATCATCACGCCATTGCTATACTCACTATGACACTATCCACACCCATCTTAGTATTGTTCAACACGGCACGTAGCATTAATATACTCCACCACCACCTTCGCCTTCTCGCCGCCCACAGAAAGTATATAATATAATACAATATCTGTTTTTGCAGATGGCAAATATAGGAATGAAAATGGCAGGGTAAAAAATATCTTTTTGGAATCTGTCTGAATCACGGATTATACAGATTAAAGGATTAACACTGATTAATTGCCCGAAAAAAATCTGTGAAATCTGTGAAATCTGATATCCGCCGAGGCGGACTGATTCATACAAATCGACATCATGCCCCCTGAATCCCGAATCCCGATTCCCAAATCCCAATTTCTCCCCTTATTTTTGCCCCATGAATCTACAGTTATCCGAAGAACATTTGATGATACGCCAAGCAGCACGCGATTTTGCTCAACAAGAATTGCTACCCGGTGTAATTGAACGCGACGAAACCCAAAAATTTCCAACCGAACAAATTAAGAAATTGGGCGAAATGGGATTTATGGGAATGATGGTTGACCCCAAATATGGTGGTGCCGGAATGGATACCGTAAGTTATGTGTTGGCCATGGAAGAAATTAGCAAAGTAGATGCCTCTACTTCCGTGGTTATTTCGGTAAACAATTCGCTAGTTTGTTGGGGGCTTGAAACTTTTGGAAACGAAGAGCAAAAAATGAAATACTTGGTTCCACTAGCAAGCGGTCAGTGCCATGGAGCATTTTTATTGAGCGAGCCAGAAGCTGGTAGCGATGCCACTTCGCAAAGAACAACTGCTGTTGATAAAGGCGATCATTATATACTGAACGGAACGAAAAACTGGATCACTTGTGGCAATACAGCCAGCACCTATTTGGTAATTGCCCAAACCTATCCCGAGAAAGGACACAAAGGAATTAATGCGTTTATAGTAGAAAGAAATAGTCCCGGAATTACGCTGGGGCCCAAAGAGCAAAAAATGGGAATCCGAGCCAGCGATACCCATTCGGTCATGTTTCAGGATGTGGTGGTGCCCAAAGAAAATAGAATACGAGAGGATGGATTTGGTTTCAAATTCGCAATGAAAACATTGGGTGGCGGCCGCATTGGCATTGCCTCACAGGCATTGGGAATTGCTTCGGGAGCTTTTGAACTTGCTGTGGCATATTCAAAACAACGCAAAGCATTTGGTACCGAAATAATGAATCACCAAGCAATCCAGTTTAAATTGGCTGATATGGCAACCGAGATTGAAGCTTCTCGTTTGCTTTGCCTAAAAGCAGCATGGTTAAAAGACCAACATTTGGATTATGCAATTGCCAGCAGTATGGCAAAACTATATGCATCAAAAACTGCAATGGAAGTAACTGTAGAAGCGGTGCAAGTGCATGGTGGCTATGGTTATGTAAAAGAATACCATGTTGAGCGTTTGATGCGTGATGCTAAAATTACCCAAATATATGAAGGTACAAGCGAAGTGCAAAAAATAGTGATCTCACGCGACGTGTTAAGATAAAAAAGCCCCATGGGCCGCATATACAAACTTCTATTTACCCAAAGTTTTTTAATATTGGCGTTTGCACTGCCAGCTCAGTCGCCTTTGCAGTTAATGCAGGAGAATATAAACCGAAGGCCTACGCATACAAATTTAATATTAGTTGCACAAGAACCTTCATCTCATAGCCCTGATAGTGCAATTAAATTATCCTCGATTAAAAGTATTAAAATAGATAGTTCTACAACAGATTCGGTTTTGAGGGTTGTGTGCAATCCATTTATGGCCTTTAGCTATCGCAATCCATTTAAAGTAGTAGAGGATAACTTTGAGCAATTGGAACCACCCGAAGGTTCAATAAGGCGGCCACCCCCTCGTAATAACCTGCTAATATTTATAGTGGTTATTAACATCATGTTTGTAGTTGCCATTATCAAAATATGGAGCGAAAGGGAAATTTTTTCAATGGTAAATCAGGTAATGGCTTCGGGCAATAAAACTTTTAGTTATGTGTCGCAGCAAAAAACTGCAGCTAGTGGTGTTAATCTACAATTGCTATTTTTATCAGTGCTTATTGTTTCACTGGGTTATTTCTTATATGGAGATACCAGTTTCATGTCTACGGATGTGGTACCGGTTATTAAAATTGTGGCATTGGTTACTTTATTTTTTGTTATTTATCTATTGAAAATGTTGGTGCATCATTTCATGCAATACATGCTTCAGGTAGATAGGCTTGCTGTTATAATGATAAACAATACCATCGTTGTAAACTTCCTGATGCTGCTCTTAGCTTTCCCTTTATTCTTGATAAATTATCTCAATTTTGGTCTTATCTCAGTTGAGCAATTAAATATTACTTTGTTGATTCTATTTGTAATATCTCTAATTTACAGAGTTTTACGACAAATTCAAGGTTTACTGCCTGTCTTCCATTATCCCGCAATGTATCTTTTGCTCTATATTTGCAGCTTAGAAGTTTTACCTTGGCTATTGGTATATTTTTACTTTAACAATTAAACAAAAACAATCGAACTTGAAAAAAGTAAAAACAATTTTAGTATCGCAACCCCGACCTGAAGGGGATAAATCGCCGCTAATTGATGTGGCTAAAAAGCTCAATTGTAAGATAGATTTCAGGCCCTTTATTCAAATCGAACCTGTTACTGTTCGAGAGTTTAGAAACCAGCGAGCACCCATTTCAGATTTTACCGCAATTATTTTCAATTCAAAAAATGCAATTGACACCTATTTTGCGATTGCAACTGAAATGCGTATCGTAATTCCAGAAGACATGAAGTTCTTTTGTATTAACGAGCAAGCGGCCAACTATATGCAAAAACATTTACAAGTTCGCAAGCGTAAGTTGTTTCATGCCGAGGGAACAGAAGCATCATTAATGAGTCTGTTAAAAAAGCACAGTGCAGAAAAATATTTTTTCCCTTGTTCAGATATCCGTAAGAATGACATCCCAGAATTTTTAACCAAGCATAAAATATTCTTTAAGGAAGGCATGATATATCGCACCGTTTCAGCCGATCTTTCCGATTTGGCCGATGTGTATTACGACATCATTGTTTTTTATAGCCCTGCCGATATTAAGTCACTGTATGACAATTTTCCTGACTATGAACAAAACGATACTAGAATTGCCGCCTGGGGTAAAACTACTATCAAAGCCGTTGAAGATGCAAATCTTGCAGTAAATATTGCTGCCCCCACTCCCGAATGCCCCTCTATGGGATTGGCTTTGGAGAAATATATCATACTAGCCAGCAAAGGATAATTTTTTAATTACAGGCAACCTTTTCAACATATTTCTACTCAATGGTTAAAATTTGTTCAGCTCTTTCTACAATATATTCTAATTATAGTTTATAATTGCGGCGAAACTTGAGCAGCATCCACTTGAACATTATGCAAAAACTATCCATCAAAGTCCTAATTTCAACAACAATTTGTTTGTTAGTAATAGGCAATGCAGCTAAAGCACAGCAGGATCCCTACTATGCTCATTTTATGTTTAATAAACTTACCTATAATCCGGCTTATGCGGCTAATAATATGGCCAATCATGTATGTGCAACAGTAGTTTATAAAAACCAGTGGTTTGGTTGGCAAGGAACCCCTACAACTTCAAATTTTAATATTGCTGCTAATTATGGTCAAAATGGTTTTGGGCTCAATATAGAAAAAGACGAACTTGGTTTTCAGTCAGGAATAAATTTCGCCATTAGTTATGCCCGCAAAATTGAAATGGCCAATCAACAAACATTAACTATTGGTGCATCAGGAGGTTTTTTGCAAAAAAAGCTTGATGGCACCAAGCTTCGCACACTTACCGATCTTCAAAAAATGGCTAGTGGTACCGACCCCAGTATCCCTACAATTGATGCCACACAAGGCAAGCCAGATATAGGTTTCGGAGTATATTACACGAAACAGTCATTTTTAGGTCTGGATAATTTTTACGGAGGCCTCTCGGCCACCCATCTTTTGCCCGGAAAGCTAACCTACGCATCAGGGGGCTCTATCAATTTAAGAACCCATGCACAATTGATAGCAGGAGGGGAGATGCAAATGGGAGGGAATGTATTACAGCCCAATATTAAATTTAGAACGGATTTAACTAAAACACAGTTTGAAATAAACGCCAATTATTTTATCAAGAACCAATATTGGGGAGGAGTTTCCTATCGTTGGGATAGTTATAAATTTGGTTATCGCAGCGATGCAATTATTTTGATGGCTGGATGGAAACCAACACCCAAACTTAAATTCGGTGTTTCGTATGATGTTACAGTATCTCGAATTGGTTTTGCAGCTGGCAATAGTTTTGGCACTATTGAGCTAATGGCACAATACTGTTTCGAGCTTAATTTTCAACCGCCCCCAACTAAGAAATACTATGATACACGCCGTGCTAATGGATGGCAAAGATAATTTTTGAAACTGAATATCAACCTATTAAAAAAATAACAAAAATATAATTGAATAAAAGTACAATAAGAATAACAATTGCACGTTCTAGATATCAAAATCAAAATCACACCTTTTGATAAAAAAAACTTGCATTTTTGGTCTAATGACCTATTTTTGCATACTTTTCGACAACTATAAACTATACAAATGAAAAGATTAAATCTGTTCCTAATAATCGCAATAACCTTAACTTTAGGAAGTTGCGGCTTAAATGGAGATAATGGTGAATTGACAGGGGTTCCTGGTCGTCGCAAATGGTTTCATCAGGCACCGATGGGTACGGTTTATGTTCCAACAGGAACATTCCATATCGGACAAAGTGATCAGGATGTTCCTTTTACACAACTAGCACAGAATCGCCAAGTGTCTATTCCGGCATTTTATATGGACGATACAGAAATATCAAACAACGAATACCGTCAGTTTGTCTATTATGTTATCGATTCATTGGCCCGCACCGAACAAGTACTTACCTATACCGACCCTGATGGTGTTGTGTATTTGGATTATAAAAAGAAAGTAAATTGGGCTGATGATAGTTGGGCAAAATCAAGATATATGTACCAAGGTAATGATAGGTACTATAACCGTCCTCAGGTTGATGTTAGAACACTAAAATATGTGTGGTACTGGGAAGACCATGTTGGTGCAGCAGCATATACAACAGGAAATGAGTGGCATAGTAAAAACAGGGCTGATTATTTAATAAAAGAAGAATTCATGATTTATCCTGACACCTTGTGTTGGGTTCGTGATTTTACTTATGCCTACAATGACCCTATGACCCGCCAATATTTTTCTCATCCTAAATATGATGATTATCCTGTAGTTGGAGTTAGTTGGCAGCAAGCCCGTGCATTTTGTCATTGGCGTTCGCACCGTTTAAATAATTTCTTATATAATATTAACGAGTATAGCCAAGAGCAATTCCGTTTACCTTCAGAAAATGAATTTGAGTATGCAGCTCGTGGAGGTAGAGATGGCAATATGTATCCTTGGGGCGGACCTTATGTTCGTAATACCAAAGGATGCTTTTTGGCCAACTTTAAACCAGGCCGTGGAGACTATATTAATGATGGAGGCTTTTATCCTGTAAAAGTTAATGCCTACTTCCCTAATGATTATGGTTTATACTGTATGGCAGGGAATGTAGCGGAATGGACAAATACAGCTTATGCCGAACAAGGCAACCAAATTACGAGTGACGGAAGTCCAGAATATCGTTATCGTTATAAAAAGGAAGAGTCAGAAACTCAAAAGAAAAAGGTAGTACGTGGTGGATCTTGGAAAGATATAGCATATTATATACAAAACGGTACCCGCACACAGTATGAATATGCTGACTCATCGAAGAGTTTTGTAGGTTTCCGTTGTGTAATGACCTATATCGGACGTTCTAACAA
>JANYDJ010000055.1 GCA_025363675.1 Flavobacteriaceae bacterium
TTTGAATACTTTTTGTGTAAAAAGTATTGCCCCCACGGCGAGTGGACGGCTTTAAAACAGATTATGTCGGTCATAATTTTAGGTAATGATATCAAAAAAAATACGGTGTCCATAAGGATGCGAGCTAAACGCCTAATTCTATTGTTTTAAAAGAATTTTGTTGGTTTAAACATAGTTTAAACATTGAGTTTTTAAACCCCCTACTAACACTGCTAACAAGAAAATAGTTGTTAATAGTGTTAGTATTCAAAAAATGGGGTCAGATTAAAAAGTTGGGGAGAGATCATTACTTTGATTACTTTTGGAGTAAAAGTAATCAAAGTGGACTCGCACACTATATATACACACCCATACACTAACAGGCACTTAAATTACTAATTAAATGAAAGTACTTGCACGGTAGCACACACCCATACACCCACTTGTTTTTTTGCCGCCGTTGCTCCACCGTGCAACGTTGCCAATACTGGAGTTGCGGGCAATTGACTGCTCAATTATAAGAATTGCCGTTGCAACGGTAAAGCAACGGCTGTTGCAGTAGCCGTTGTTGCACCGTTGCAATACAAACACCATACTTTTAGAAGACTGATAACATTGGGTTTTTTAACACGCATATTGCAGCAGATAACTGAGTAAATGGGATGCTTTTTAATATTACTGGCAACAAAAAGCACGCTGCCGTTGCAACGGCAACACAAATATTGTGATTTACTAAATTTTCAAAAACTCACGAAGAAGTTTATTATACTCATCTCCAATTGAAGTATCGCAACTAAGGCGTTCGCTAAAATATTTATGATTGAGGTTACTTGCGTTTTCACGCCAGTCTCTATGCAATCCAATAATAAATTCATCATCTGAGGGAATTATTCGGCACTTGCTACCATCAAACAAATCTAAATTTAAACTGTCAGCCTCAAAACTAAAATTAGTAACTTGCAAATGATAAGGTACTAAACTCATTTCAACCGAATTATTTGTTGGCGGGTTTATTAAGTGTAAGCGAAAATGAAAGACACCACTTTTATTGTCAGCAAATATCATCGCCGCCGAATCAATTGGAGAGAAAGTAGTTTCTGACCACTGAATGACCATTGTTTCCTTCGAAACTCTTGTGAACCATTCACTAAAAGTGCGAGCAAGTCTTTTCCTTTCTTTTCTAAGTTCGATGTCTTCATACAATCCATTTATACAATCGCGTGTATGGCTCTATCCATTGTTTCATCAAACCGCCGCCAAATGACCGCTTTTCAGGGTGGGAATTGTGGTTTCTAATATCAACCATTAACTTCATAAACTCTATATCTCCCTCAAAATAATTATTCTCCTGAAACCACTCAACTATTTTTGCTAATATAATCCTTTTATTATAATCAGGGTTTAGTTCTTTGAATTTAAGCCTTAATATAGCTTCCACAGCATGAAATGATTTTAGCATAGCAATATCATATAATTCATATTCAAAGTAGCTTAATTCAAGTATACGCTCAATAAGCTTATACATTTCCCTTATATCATCAGGAACTTCTCGCTTAAGATATAAATCGGGGATAAATATCTCTTTAAACTTGTTAAAATCTGCATCAGGAACCCAAAGACTCCATCGTTCATCCATAGTAAAATTTGTAGTGTTACGGTTCATTTCAAAAATAATTTGGCAAAAATCAGTGTTTATTTTCAATATGGTATTTCCGTAAGTTTGGAAAAGGTGATTATAAATGTAAAATGTGCATTCAACATAAGCCAACACCGCACAATAGTTTTTTCATGTTGCTACGTGTTGGTATTCTACGAATGAATTTAAATAAGTTGGGAGACTGAAATAAGTTTTAGCAGTATCTTCAATTTTGGAATGTTTATATAAGTGCCTTTTACAGGCAATATGCAGAGCTTTTTAATTAAATCTCCTAGTTTTAGCAACCAATTTCAAACGGGTATTCATCGTATTTCCAAATACAGACAAGTGTTGGATGTTGTTTTTTTGCATAGTCAGTCGCACAGGAATGAAAACAATGCAGCGTAAAGCAACACCTAATTGAACCAGTAACTCACTAAGAATTTAAAAGAAAATTTATCTTAATTAGGCACTAGCCCCTTTAAGGTCGTTAATATAATTGGTTATTACACTTGCTACACTAGGGGTATAGTTAGTTAAAGAGACACGGCCTTTTAACGTATCAAAGCCAAAAGAATCTACTATCTCACCAATTGACGAATTTAGAAATGACGATGTAAGCGTATGTACACCATCAAATGACAAAACAACAGAGTCTCTATTTTTCAATGAATCTTCCATCAATATTCTTAAAGGAACAGCATCTGCATTGGAAAACGTGCCAAGCACCGCATCTTTAATCACAATTATTTTTTTATTCGCCGTCATTACCCTGCAAAGATACTACATAAGATGTAATTCGTCAGACAATTCAAGTTCTTTTTTTTGCAATTTTCCTACATTTAGATAAATCACAATAAGAGTACCGGGGAAAGCATATTCCATAAGGTGATACAAGTGTGACCCATCCTTCATTTGCCAAAATATTGCACTCCCACTTACTATTAACATTTTGCCTTCTACATGCTTTACTGCTGATAATGTTGTGTGCAAGCCAAACCCCTTGTTTCTAGGTGTTGATTTGGTAGAAAATTGGTTAACCAAAGCCTGTTCAATGGCTTTGATAGGACTTAGTTTGCTTTGACCTATTTTCTCTAGGTAAGAGTTTACTTTCTTTGGAATTGTTACACCAAAATCACAAACGGAAGTGATAATTTCTTTCCTTGTTGTGTCTAACTGTGTGAATGTAAAGCCTGGGATTCTTGATTCTGAGTGGTCGAATATATTATTCATCAGTTCCCCTAGTGAATTGCTTAAGGGGGAAAGTTCTTTATCGTCCAATAGATTGTTCTCAAAATATTCTTGTACTTTTATGTGGTAGATAGTAGCAGCATCTTCTACTATTCTCCAAAGTGGAAGGGTGGTATGAAAAACAGGGGTTGGCCAATTATTAACTTCATTATTGCCCACACAGAAATGCATAAAGTTAAATGAAGATAGATATTTGTTAACCCTTTCAGACAAGTTTTGAAGCCTTACTTTATATCCCTTTTCTTTATATTCATGAATCATACAAGCCAAAGGTCCGATATGGTAAGGTTTAATAGATCTCATTTTTGTTAAATCAAAATCAATAACCTTCGATGGATATTTTCTAGTATCATGTCTTGATGCTCTGTTTTTATTTACCCAACTAGAAAGGTTTTCAATTTTTGCAAATTGTGGGTATTCAATGGTTCTATGTTTATCGTTCATGTTCTGTGTCCTTTTAATGCTTTTGATAACATTCTATACTGCAAATGTAACAACATGTTCAAACACAACTTTGCATTTTCAATTAATGCAGTGATTACATACCAATTATTATGCGGCCATGGCAAAAAAACACAAACAAGAAAAACGCAATGAATGGGTACTATGCTCACATTTATGCAACCACAAGCTGCAAAATTAAAAAATCGTAAATTGTTGCAACATAAATTTTTAACTGCTCTTTCCTTCCATTACTTTTGCCGTACTATGACTAACTTAAACAAATACTTCACTTCATAATATTTACCAATTACCATTAATGGCAAAACAGACCAAACAAACCAGTATTGAAGAAACACTATGGGATTCAGCCAACAAACTACGTGGCACGGTAGAATCATCGGAATATAAACACGTGGTTTTAGGACTGATATTCTTAAAATTTGCAAGCGATAAATTTGAAGAACGCAAACAAGAACTTATAGCAGAAGGAAAGAAAAATACCTGAAAGATGTGGCTGAGGAAGACCTTCCATTTTACGCCATGAAAAACGTGTTCTATTTGCCCGAAATATCTAGGTGGAGCTACCTGATTGCAAATGCAAAGCAAGACGACATAGCCCTTAAAATAGATACTGCATTGCACACCGTAGAAAAGAACAACCCCTCGCTAAAAGGTGCATTGCCCGACAACTATTACTCACGACTAAATTTAGATGTGAGCAAGCTGGCTGCATTGCTCGATACTATCAATAATATTGACACACTTAAAGACAAACAACAAGATATTGTAGGGCGTGTGTACGAATATTTCCTTAGCAAGTTTGCACTGGCCGAAGGAAAGGGCAAAGGAGAGTTTTATACACCCAAAAGTATAGTAAACCTTATTGCCGAAATGCTTGAACCCTACAAAGGAACTATATATGACCCTGCTTGCGGTAGTGGCGGCATGTTTGTGCAAAGTATTTAGGTGGGTTCTAAAAATTGATTTTTTCACATTGAAAAATAAACAAAGAGAAACACTTACCTAATTTTTTGGTTTATTTTTTTTTAATCACCTCTTTAGATTACTCTTTTTGCTGTTATCTATGTCATTTTACTACTAATTACTTGATTAGTCCAATAATGCCACTTGCCCTAACTAATCCAACTGATTTCACCACCAGACCGTTCATACTTTGTTCCATAAATCCAAATACATGCTCTACTCTTGACCTTGTTTTTGATTTTGTTCTGTTATTTTTCTTTTGTTCATCGGTTAATGGCTTGTTTCTGTAGCCTTTCTCATTTACACAATTAATCATCTCATAGCTATCTATTACTGCCTCCTGTTTCTCACCCGTATAAGCACTGTCTGCATATAAATTCTGTCCTTTATCGTTTGCTGTTAGTAGCTCTTCTAATGCTTGTGAATCATGAACTGAGGCATCGGTTACAATGTAGGTGTCGATAAACTTACTTTTGGTATCTACTTTTGCATGGTTCTTATAACCATAAAATTTTTCATCATTTTTCTTTGTCCAACGTGCATCTATGTCTTTGTGACGTTTTTTGTTCGGTTGGTCATTCCACAGTTCCTCTCCTTTGCCAGCTTTTATCTGCTCATTCTCCTCTTTCGTGTTCCGTTGACGTGGTGCTACTGTAAAACTGGCATCTATCATTTTGCCCTCATTCATAATAAGCCCTTGGTCATTTAAATATTGGTTAAACTCATTAAATATTTTTTCTACTAAGCCGCTGTTGGTAAGAACTTCACGAAATGCCCATACCGTTTTTTCGTCTGGTACCTTATCTCCACTTGTTAGCCCTAAAAACTTTTTAAAACTTAGCCTATCTAGTATTTGATATTCTATTTGTGTATCCCCTAAGCCATAATAACGTTGTAATATTATTATTTTGAACATCATAACTACATCATAAGGCTTCGCTCCTGCATTGTTCTTCTTCTCTTGATTTAATAGTACTGTCTCTAAGGTGTTCCTAAACATCTCAAAGTCTATAACTAACGATATTTTCTCAAGTGGATTTCCTATCGCTGATAGTTGTTCGCAGGTCTCTTGTTCGTCAAATATGCCAAGTTTGCCCGATTTTTTGTAAGTTTGTGCCATGTCTATTTTTTTTTACAAATATACATATATTTATTTGATTGACAATGTTTTAAATTATAGAAGTCCCCCTTAGTAAAACTAACGAGGTTCATAAACCCACGTTTTTCATATAATAATTCTCCCGCTAAAATAATTTTTGCTTTGGTTATAAAATCATAAGTGATTCCACCTGCAAATCCTTGCTGTGTTTTAGGTGGTAAAAAAAAATCTTTAGAAACATTAGTCCAAGCATTACCTACTTTAAACCCAACTAATTGCTGTTGCCCTTTTAAAATAATAGTGAAAGATGTAAATAATAATATAGGAATAGGCGTTTAGTTTGAAAGATATATAATATGTTACAAAAAAACAGAACTTATAGAATGATAGGAGATGCCATTTTTGTTTGCAGAAGTGATAGTGGTGAAAGGAGCGAAGGGAGAGGTGCCCTGTGTGCGG
>JANYDJ010000060.1 GCA_025363675.1 Flavobacteriaceae bacterium
GAGTAGGGTTGATGAAAAAATTCTAAATTTTAATATCTAAATTCTAATAACTGCTGCCTGCCCTCGCAAAACTCTGTCTTGTGAGCAAACTGTTCAAGTCTCCCGACTTGCTGCACAGGTTCGTCAGTCTGGAGACTGACCGTATGGTGCTCACAAGTTACGCTTCGCTAAACTTGCGAGGGTGTTCGGAGGGAGTTGTTTCAATGTTGCTCAATATAAGATTATCCTAGTTTGTCGCCCTTCGATAATCCCGATAGCTATCGGGACAGGATGACAAACAAACATTACTCAACCTTCGTTACCGTAACCCAAGCCACTCCTAGCCTGAGAATCCCAATACTATCTGCAGCTGAGCCGCTTAAATCGATAATGCGTTTGTGGCCAAATGGGCCGCGGTCATTTACTTTTACCGTAACCGTTTTCTTGGTTTTGTGGCAATATACTTTTAGCATAGTGCCAAATGGATAAGTTCTGTGGGCACAAGTTAAACTGTCTTTATGATAACGCTGCCCACTAGCAGTTTTTCTGCCATTAAAATTATCGCCATAGTAAGTTGCAAAACCTTCATGGCTATGGCTTGCACCAATAAATGCTGTGATAAAAAAACTACATAATATCAAAACAATTATATTACTTTCTTTCATCATAAGCTATTCTTTAATTACTTTATATGTTTTAGATATATTATCTTCCATTACTACAAACAAATATATTCCTGCTGAATAATCATCTGCTAAAAACACTTTCTGATTTATGTCAACACATTGTTTAGCCTGCAACATTCTTCCATACGAATCATATATATATAATTTCCTATTGGCAACAGAATTAAATTCTATTATTACTTCGCCATTTGTCGGGTTTGGATACAACTTATAGGCTGTATTTTCAACAGGTGCAATTCCTGTCCAACCCACCACAAATGCGGCAGACATAGCAGAACAGCCGTTATTGTCGGTTACATAAACTTGATAATTCCCATTAACTAATGGTGTATATGTTTGATTGGTTGCATTGGTTATTTTAGCACTATTCAAATACCATTGGTATGATATATAACCTCCTGTTTGCAAGGTTCTGTTATTATTAGTTATAACGGGTTGTGGAAGTGGGAAAACTACTACCGAAACTATATTAGAAGTGGCGGTGCAAATTCCAGTATCACTTACTTGAACACTATAATTGCCCGAATTTTTTACTACAATCCTTTGTGTTTTTTCACCACTTGACCAAAGATAATTTTTATAATTCCCTGCTGATAATATCACACTATCGCCCTCACAAAAACTGGTGGGACTGCCTGATACTTTGGGCGTAACAGGAATTGGATGAACAGTAATGTTTAAAGTAACCACGGAATCGCAGCCATCATTGTTGGTGAAAGTATGATAATATGTTCCCGATGTGGAGATATTGTTTCCGCCAAAATTATATATATCACCTTTGCATAATGTTTTATTTACAGTTGATGCACTTGTTTGCAACACAATTAAATGCAAAGTAATAATTGAATCGCAGCCAAGGGAATTGGAAAGTGTGTCAAAATATGTTCCTGCATATAATAAACTATCTCCACCAAACATATATACTGTTCCTTGGCAAATAGATTTATATAGTTTTGAAGAACTAGTAGAAAGAATACTTAAGTTTAAAGTAATAGTAGAATCGCAGCCACCAACATTTACAATTGTATCATAATAAGTTCCTGCGGTTGTTATATTTTGTCCATTTAATTTAAATGTATCACCTTGGCAAATACTTGAATTTAGAACGGCTGAAGTGGGTGAAAGCACATTCAGAGTTAAAGTAATTATGGAGTCACACCCATTTTTGTTTTTGAGGGAGTCGTAATATACTCCGGTAACTGATAGTTTTTGTCCTGCAAAACTATATACATTTCCTTGGCAAATTGATACGTTCTTACTTATTGAATTACTTGCTTTAACTTTTATTGAAGCAATCGCCGTATCATTCCACAATATTGGGTCTTTCATTCCATTTGGGTGCGATGACCAAGCAATAATTGTGTATTTACCTGGCCCAAAAAAATTATAATACCCCAGCGAGACAATTGCAGAATCATATTTTTTAATATTGCCAGTCCATAATAGCGGAGTTTGTTGAATGTTATTCACTTTCCAAAAAATACTATCAATTATTAAACTGTCGCTATCATAATTATGCAACACTACTTGAATTGCATTAGTTCCAGAGCATATTATTGTGTCAGGAGAAACTACTTTTGATATCCCAGCATCATTAGAAGTGTATAAGAAAAATTTAACAAGATAAGCATCAGCAGAACTTGAATAGGATGCATTGAAAGCACCTGAAGTAGAAATTAGAGAATTACTTAGTGTGTACCCCGTTATATACAAACTACTATCGCCATTTATTTCCATACCACCAGCAAAGTCCTCTTCACTTCCTCCATAATAGGTTGCCCATTGCAAAGTACTGTTATTTGAAAATTTAGCGAGAAATACATCTTCCTTACCTCCGAAAAAGGTTTGATATGCCCCGTTAGTTGCAATGCGTGCATTACTATTTGTTGTTCCTGACACATATAAATCCCCGAAGTTATCAATACATATATTAGTAATAAATTCATAACTACTATCGCCAAAATAAGAGGTCCAAACACTATTTCCAGACTTTGAATATTTAGAAATAAATGCATCGTAGTAATAAATATAATTTGTTTTAAATGCTCCTTGGGTTGCAAGTCCAGAATCACTTGAAGTACTGCCAGCTATATAAACATTTGAAGAATCTAAACAAATGGTATACAGATAATCCTCCTTTCCTGCTCCAATGTAAGTAGCCCATTTAATATTCCCATTATTGGAAAACCTTGCAAGAAACCCATCGGATGTACCTTCAAACAAGGTATCATAAGCTCCTTTAGTAGCAATACCAGTATCGCTTGTAGTATATCCAGCAATATATATATCACCTAAATAATCAATCGCTATGCCTTGCCCCCTTTCTGTGCCGTAACTGCCAAAATACGTCCCCCAGACTCTATTTCCTCCAGTTGAAAATTTGGCAATAAGGGCATTCAACCTGTTTCCTCCATTGCCATGATTGGTTTGATAAGTGCCCGAAGTTGCAATATTAGATGTACTATAAGTCACCCCTATGATATAAATATTATTTGAATCATCAATGGTCATTTCTGAACTAAGATCCGCATTTGTTCCGCCATAATAAGTACCCCAAATACGAGTACCCTTTATTGTAAACTTCGCAATAAATATATCTTCCTGTCCTTTCAAACTTGTTTGGAAAGCTCCAATGGTTGCAATACCAGAATTACTATTTGTAGAACCTGTTATATAAATATTTCCTAAATTATCTGCTACAATTGCAGTTGATATATCAACACTTGTACCTCCGTAGTAAGTTGCCCATATACGCTTGCCAAGATTGGTAAATTTAGCTATAAAAGCATCATCTCCATTTCCTGTTAAAGAAGTCTTGTATGCTCCAGATGAAGCTATACCACTTGAGCTTCTCGTATAACCTGCTATATATGCAAATCCTGAATCTTTAGTTGTTATATCATCACCAAAATCGTTTCCTGTCCCCCCATAATACGTGCCCCAAATCACATTCGGGTCTATCACCAAAATACTATTAGATATGTTTATATTCTTCCCACTAAAAGATATAATCCCATTATTTAATTCATAATAAACTTCAGGTTTTACACTTTCAGTATTCTCTTTATAATACACTGCAGGAATGGTTTCTTCTATTTCGCCATAATCAGTTATTATTTGCAGCGAGTTATTAAGCAGCGTGGGCACTAGACCATTATATTTCAACTGTATATCTTTAATATTTCCATTAGGTCGAACAATAAAGTTATATTTAATTGCATTACTATTTTTACTATCTATAATATATTCTATATCTATATTTTTCCAAACATCTTTCAAAGTAACTTTTGAATAGCCGTATATCTCAATCACTCCTTGTTCGCCTGTATATTCAGTATAATAGTTTTCGTAGTAATCACTCTTGGCTTCTTTTATCAGTTTTGGATTTGGATTAGCGTTTACAAATTCTACATCTATTCTCTGGCTTTCATATATAATGCTATCTTGCAAATGCTTGTTCTTAAAAGCTTCTACCTCCATTTCAAACAATTCATCTTTCGCTTGTTTTTGATAAATATGAGTTGCTATCAATTCATAACTCATTCCTCCATCTCTCAGCACCAATTTAAAACCTGGAGCATCGAAAATCATCCTCACATCATTCCTGAGATTTCGATTTTGATCAACTACCTGTCCTTTGTTTTCGTAGAAAAGTGCAGGGCGTTGGTTATTGAATTTTTGGGGTTCTTTAGCTCTAGCATTAGCATTAGCCTGAGAAGACAATACCAAATTAGAAACAGTTAGAAGGAATAGTAAAATTCTTTTTTGCATATTATTAAGTAGATACAAAAATATGCATAAATGGTTGCATTTCAACCTTACAGATGATTTGTAATACTACCTCCCCGCCGGTTTCTTAAACTGCCTAAAGTTATAAGTGAAAGTCAACATCGCATAACGTTGCAACAAACTGGTATGCACATCTTGCGTGTAGGTTTCTGTAATGGTTCTGCTAATGCTGGTATTTTGTTTTAATATATCAAATACCCTTAGTCTAAATTCGCCCATATTATCTTTTAGGAATTTATAACCGATGGCGGCATTCCATAATAGGAAACTTTGGTCGTAGCCTGCTGATAGTCCTTTATAATATTGGTGGGTTATATCGGTATTAAATACCCAGTGCTTCCAAAAAATGATATTGAATTTAAAAGTACTTGTTTGATTATAATAAGAGGTATTGGATGCTTTGTTCAAGGTATTCATTACACGGGTATAACTACCATTACTTCCAATAGTAAAATCTATATCTTTACTAATATTGCTCGATATAACCAAACCCGCACCATAGCTGGGAGAATTGGCGTAATTTATCATATTATTTAGCATACCTGGTGTGCGTGTAAAACCCACATTTGTATTCAAGTTTATATTGGATTTTATAAATTTCATGGGTCTGCCATAGGTAATAAATGATCCCACATTATAATAACCATTCACATTAACAGGCATGGTAAGCTGCGAACCACGACGCAGGTTTACCCCATTTAAAGTAGTATCGGTAGTTGCAATTTGTGTGCTATTGGCGATATAGTTTTGTGCGGTATTTCCCCGCAGCAATGCAAAAAAACTGGTAGATTTTGTTGGATTGGTATATGAATATCTGATAAACATATTTTGCTCAAAAGTTTGTTTCAGCAAGGGATTACCGATACTTAATTGCAAAGTATTGCTATTGTTTAACACGTTCTGCAATTGACTAACATCGGGCTGATTGGTGCTGGTTCTATAATTAACTCGCAGGTTTTTTTTCGCATTGATATTATAACGCCATTGTATAGAAGGTAATATATTGTTAAAATTTCTGGAGAAATTGGTATCGTGCGGATAGGTCTGCACACTTGCCAGATAAGAGGTTTGGAAATTGGCACTCACTATAATTTGTGCTTGGGTATTGGCATAGCGGTATGCTAAGCCAGTAGTATGTGTATGATAATTATTTTTGAATTTATTAGAAAGCGTCGGCACTTCATCATCATAAGTATTGTTTGTTTTAGAAAGATTATCCGTTACTTTATTGTTGCTGGTTGCATTAAAAGAATTGGCATAGGTAAGTTGTATCATACTTTTTTTACCGATGGGTTCAGTATAGTTAACAGTATTGTTAATGCTCCACCCCTGCTTGGCTGTAGTGCCCTGTTGGTTTATTATAGAATCGGAATAGCCAGCAGTATTATAATACTTATTGTCGCTGTTAAGACCCGTATTTCCATCAGAACTATTATGACCTGGATTAGACTCGATGGAAATAGTTCTACCAAACTTCTTAAATTTATGTCTATATAATATACCTGTAGAAAAATTGAGCCCGCTCGATTTTGAAGTGCTGTTATTGGTTGTATTATTTAATATTCTAGAATCATTATCGGTATGCCCCACTAAGGCATTTGTACCACTATTATCTTGTATAGAAAGTTTGGGGGTAAACAGCAAAGAGTTATTAGAATCTATAAACCAATTGAGACGCATATTGATTCGATGGTTTAAATTTTTTGCGGTATTGGCACTGTTTTCTATATACTGTTGGGCCGAACCAAACACATAGTGCTTTATTAAATCTTGATTGGTTACGGTACTGGTATGATTGAGAAAATAACTGGCGGTTACATCTATTTTTTTGCCCCATTTATCTGTATAGTTCAATCCTAAAGCATTGGTAGTGGTTATTCCATTTTTACTTTGCACCACAAAATTATTATTTCCACCTCCTCCTCCAGCACCACCACGCATGCCGCCTGGGCCGCCACTCCCAGGGCCACCTCTGCCTCCACCACCACTTTGCCCCATGGCTCCCAACAAATCTTCTGACGCAAAATTTTGCTCATTTATATTGTTCGACTGGGCAAGTACCGATATACGCCTATCACCTTTTAATATATTATAGTTGGCTCCTGCTTTGTAGGTTCCTTGGTCGCCATAGCCGGCGTATACTTTTCCAAACTTACCATTTCGCATCGCTGATTTTGTAACAATATTTAAAGTTTTAGAAGTGTTGCCATCGTTAAACCCACTAAAAATACTTTGGTCGCTCTGTTGGTCGAATACTTGTATTTTATCTACCGATTCAGCAGGCAAATTTTTGAGAGCCGCATTCGGGTCATCACCAAAAAACGGTTTTCCATCCACCAGCACTTTTTTCACTTCCTCTCCCTGTGCCTGTATTTTGCCATCAACCGTGGTAATCCCCGGCATTTTGGTAACCAAATCCTCAGCAGTGGCATCGGGATTTACTTTAAAACTCGCTGCATTAAACTCTACTGTATCTCCCTTTTGTG
The DNA here is from genome assembly GCA_025363675.1 of Flavobacteriaceae bacterium. Classification (GTDB taxonomy): domain Bacteria; phylum Bacteroidota; class Bacteroidia; order UKL13-3; family UKL13-3; genus CANJUD01. Next base: position 6,941 of record JANYDJ010000060.1, read on the forward strand.
TAACCGCTTTTTGCTTGCTTATAATGGTGACAGATTGCATAATATTAGCATCCATTTTTAATTGGATATTGCCCAAATAGGTAGCAGATGATAGCACATTTACGCGTTTATAATAATCAAAATATCCTGTAACAGATATCTTGAGGTAATAACTACCATTCGCTATTTCTTCAAATGCAAATTTGCCTACTGTATCAATCTGAGTTTGCTTGTATAGTGTAGAATCGGAAACTGTATACATATATATATTTCCCTTGCTAACCGACAAACCATCTTTAGTGCCATATACATTGCCGCTTATAGAATAACTTTGAGCGAAGGAACCTGTACTATATAAAATAAATATAATTGTAGCTGTGAAAAATTTTACCATATAAATAAGCTGATGCTAATACCTTAGTGCAATATTAACTCATTTTTTCTTTTGAACGAAAATAATGCCAAAGGGGTAAGCAAAAGTACGAAGGGGTAAGGGGTAAGGAGTAAGGAGCTGACACCAGATTCTGCCGAACGGCCCTTACTCCTTACTCCTTACCACTAAAAAAGCCCATCTCCAAAGAGACAGGCTTTATATATATTTTTTAGAGTAGCTAGCCGCGGCGGGGCATTAACAATTAAACATCAACAATTACAAAGCTCCTATTGCGAACCCTATTCCCCAAGTCATATAACAATTACTCAGTCCTTTTATCAACCATTCTTTGTCCACTTTTAGGTTGTTGTTTTTATAATCGTGGCTTATGCCTGGTTTTGCTCCCATTTCGAAACGCATTCCCCATAAACCTTTTTTCATATTTACTTCAAAACGCCACCCAAATTTTTTAGTTTTTGTATCGCTGGTATTAATTTTATAATGGTTTACATCAGCGGCTTCATAACTCCATTTATTACTTACTTTAACAGCAGAAATATTATTATCAACTATAGTTGCACCCATCAATACTTCAACTGCAAAATCGATAACCGATTTGGCTCTAACTGTTTTCCTTTTATGACTGCCTTCGATTGTTGCAAACACTTTACCTTTAAATTTCAAGCTTTGAGAATAATGAAATCCTGCACTGAACATTACTGTAGAATAGCCCACCAATGCTGGCAAATAAGCTCTTTTGCTAGAAACATCGTCATTAATGGTAAAAGAATTAGAACCTGAGTCTTTTTGCTGTCCATAATACCGATGTATTTGGCTCATAGAAGCTGTAAGACCTTGGTAGCTAGCAGCCATTACAGGAAAATTAGCTGAATAGGTCTTTTTATAAGTTCTTCCACCTTCGCTATAAGTATATTGGTAAAGTTTTCTCGACACAGGTACAGGTTCCATACTTCTTTTGAATGGTATAGTAACCCTTGCTTGGTATATATGATAATCGTAATTAGCAGCCACATTGCCTCCAACCATACTAGCTATAGGTGCTCCAGTAATAATACTTCCCTCAACTTGAATTAGCTTGGCCAAGGTGTAACGACCGTGTACATAAACACCTATACCTGCAGGAGAACTTGCAAACAAATCACCTTCCGCTTGCAAACCAAAATTGATAAACAATGGATAAGGATTCTTTTTATTGTAGACAGTATCAACCCGATAGCTGCCATTTGCAGGCCACTCGATTTCCTTCTTTTGAGCACTTGCAAATTGGGAACATAACGCAGAAACGAGACCTAATAGAACAAGTTTCAAAAATGTGTTTTTTAGTTTCATATTTTTAATGTTTAGATATTGCAAAGGTGCGTTAGAATATGAATACCATAATTACCCTTGGCTAGGTATTTTTCCATACCCTGTATTGGGTAGAGGACAGAGGGGGCGGAGTCAACAGTTGTTAGTCACTAGTCGTTAGTCGACAGCACTTGTTATCTGTTGTTTGTTATCTGTTGTCAGTTATCTGTTATCTGCCGCACGGCACTAACGACTAACGACTAACGACTAATGACTAATGACTAGCTGACTATCGACTAGAATCTAAAAACTAAACTGATTTCTGCGGCGATCGAAAAACTCGAGTGAGATTTTGATTCCTTTGCCAAAGATGGTATTTTCTAAAAAGGGAATTCCAGGCGTGAGATTTTGCTTGTGCCAGGTTCCGGTTTGCCTATCTTTTGAGAAGCCGAGTGCATAATAAACGCCAAGCCTAAAACGGTAGCGTTCTATTTTAAATACCCGCTCTAATCCAAACAGCATCTCGGTATAATATACTTTAGCTTCTGGTGCCAGCAAAAAGCCTGCACCCGCTACTTCGTTGATATTTAATTTTTTGAAATAGGGAATTTTATTGGTAAAAAAACCATTGAAACGATGCAAATAATGAAACTCGGTGAACCAGTTAAAAGTATGTATGGTGGTATCCAACATTTGGAAAGTACTAATGGGATTGGTAAAGAACAAAGGATCACCGCGGCGTTGGTATTTATAGTCGATTGTTTTTACTATATCTTGGTTTAAAAATTGGCCCCCACGCAACCTGTATTCGCTAATACCTACTACTCCAAAATTAATTCGCTGACGCATTGAAAGCTCTATATAATCGAACTTAACCGAACTGCCGAACAGATTGGGGATACCCTTACGCCATATAGCATAGAACGTGGGCCAACGCGAACCTAGAATTACTTTTTCATAAGGTTCACGCATATATTTTTGAAAAGGTACAAACGTAAATTTTACCTGACCTGTTAGTGCATTATAAGGATTAAACTGCACCGGTAAATTACTGCTGTCGCCAAGCAACTGATTGCTGATGGTACCATATTTATAATCGGCAACACTTCTGCGGGTAGAATATTCCATATACATATCTAAATAGATACCATTGGTAAGTTCAATTTCGTGGTCCAGATTTATATAATCATTTAAGTAAAAATTATTACGCCTCAATCTGCTCACCCATGCAGCATTGCCATATATCAAATCAAAATTTCGGCCCATTGATAGCCCAAACGTTCCCCGCTTGTAGGGATTATATAAAGTATTAAAATTAATATCCCATTGCCAATCTTGGTTTCTAATCCCCCACGATACAAAAGGTGCCACACTGATCGTTTGTTTTTTCTTGAATTTTTTATAATAGCTTATCCAAGCATTTATTCTGGGCCCGGCAATTTGCACAGGTGTATATAATGACACCACCGATGGAAAATTCCAATACTGTTGTTTGAGCCTGTTTATATGCCCTTGTCCATACCACAATATATTGAGAAAAGTAACCTTATTATAAGAAGAATCTAAACTGTCAAGATATTCTTTTTTACTGTGTGCTTCTTTCAAACTATCTGAAGTATGCACCAAGCGAATCTCTTTAGCAGTAAGCGGTTCGCTACGTGCTGAATCCCAAAAAGCGGTATCTTTATCATAGGCATCGTCTTTGGTATAACTAAGTTCGTTACCGAAGAATTTTCGGGGAAATTCAACATTTAATTGGTATTTATTATAATAGCAAACTGTACGTCCATTTATTGCTCCGCGTTTAATTTTTATTTTATATATAAACTCTTGCTTCTTCATAATATAAAATGTATCTTTTTCAATACCAAATTCCTGATTGATGGTAAACTCATCATATTCTTTCAGTTTATTTGGGGTAAGTGTGAGGCTGAGTTTTCTAATATTCCACAAACTTTCATTTACATGTATCTCGCCACTCATCAGTGCATTTCCCAACGAACGTGGACTTATTTTTATAACAAAAACTTTGGTATCGCCAACTGTATATACACTTTTTAAATCGAACTTATAGCTCACAAAAGCAAAGTCGTTGGTGGGGGTTATAAAAGTATTATCGCTCAAACCTTTCACAAATAGAGAACCCTGATAAAAATCGAAATTCCCCTCGGTACTGCTTAAATAAAACAAGCCATCCATATCGCCTATTTTATGCTGGGCTTCTTTTACTTCTTTTATATAATTGGGTCGCTGAAAACTGCGGTTGATAATAAGTTCAGTAAAATTCATTCCTTCCCTATCCGGTTGTTCTTTTCCTTTTTTTGCCTTCTGTGAATTCTTTTTTGCCGCAGTGGAAGTATCTGCTTTTATCGCATTGCTATCTACTATATATTTTAATAAACTATCAGGTATATCTTGAGGTTTGCTTTTCTTATTTTTCTTCAGCATATTGGTTTCATCCACCGCACGAATATATAACTGTGCAATGCTCGATTTAATCTGGTTTCGCCACCGTTCTTTGTTATCAATTACTTGGTGCATTACCTCATTTGCACGGTCACGCTTGCTCCCCTTTATTACCACACCCTGCATCTCCTCAATTTTGGGAATAAGAACCATATTGCGAATGATATTCTTATTCAATGTTATCTCAGCATATAACCCTTCGTACCCATTGGCGGCAAAATATATTTTATAATAACCTTGCTCTAACTTAATAGTATACTGCCCCCGCGAATTGGTGAAGGTGCTAATATCGGCACCCTGTACGGTTACATTTACGCCTTGTATTGGTTTTGATGAGCTATCGAGAACGGTGCCGCTAATAGTATACATGGCCTGTGCATTTGCCGCAAACGAACAAATGTATATAATACCAAGTAATAATAAGTGTTTGTATAATTTCATCAATAATATACCAAACGGCTTTTGCAAAAATAGGTTACAATAAGTTAGAGAGTTGTATGGCTTTATTAATCGATTCGCTGAGCCCGCCAGCATTTGTACCACCTGCTGTGGCGTAGAATGGTTGTCCACCGCCACCGCCCTGTATGGCTTTGGCAGCTTCCTTTACAATATTTCCGGCATGCAGATTTTTCGATTTAACCAATTCTTCATTAATGATTATACTCAACAAAGGCTTATCATTAATTACAGCTCCAAACACACAATACAAATTCTCGACTTCTTTGTTTAATTGAAACGATAAATTTTTTAATTGTTCTGCTGATGATATTTCTATAATTTCTGACAATATATGAATGCCATTTTGCAATTTTATTTTTGACTTTAATGATTCTTTTATTATAGCAGTTTTCTCGTTTTCAAATTGTTCGAGTTTTTTCTGTAATATATTTTTTTCATCAATCAAATTTTGCACACTTTTTATAATATCTTTTGCTTTTAACAATTCTTTCAATCCATCAAAAGTTGTTTGATATTCATTCACCAATTCTTCCACTTTATCAGCAGTAATCGCCTCTATACGACGGACACCCGCAGCTACAGCACTCTCGCTGGTAATTTTAAAATACCCTATTTGCCCGGTAGCTTGCACATGGCAACCGCCGCACAATTCCCTACTATAGTTTTCATCGAAAGTTATTACACGAACACTGTCGCCATATTTCTCGCCGAACAATGCCATGGCTCCCAGTTTTTTTGCTTCTTCAATCGGTACATTCCTGCGTTCATCTAAAGGTATATTTTCTCTAATTTTTGTATTTACTATATGTTCCACTTCTGCAATTTCTTCATCCGTCATTGCTTTAAAATGTGAGAAATCGAAACGCAAATAATCATTATTTACCAGTGACCCTTTTTGCTCCACATGCGTACCCAATACCCTACGCAAAGCCGCGTGCAGCAAATGTGTAGCACTGTGGTTGTTTTGGGTAAGTTTGCGTTTGGTACTATCTACCTTAGCTAAAAAATTAGCATTTGGATTTTCAGGTAATCTTTCTGCTAAATGGATAATAAGATTATTTTCTTTTTGGGTATCAATAATTTTCACTTTTTCATTAATACTTTCTATCATACCCGTATCACCAACCTGTCCCCCACTCTCTGCATAAAAAGGTGTAATATTAAACACCAATTGAAACTGCTCTTTACCCTTTGCTTTTACTTTACGGTAACGGGTAATTTGTATATCTTTTTCCAGTTCATCATAACCTACAAATTGTATATTATCGTTTTCTTGTAACACCACCCAATCATCGGTTTCCATGGCTGTGGCTTTGCGGCTGCGTTCTTTTTGTTGTAGTAATAATTTTTCGAAACCTGCTTCATCGACAATGAATCCCATTTCAGAAGCCATTAGCTTAGTTAGGTCAATTGGAAATCCAAATGTATCATAAAGTGTAAAAGCTAAAACATCTGGAATTTCGTTGTCTACAGCAAACTCATTTCTTAATTCTATATCTTTAAAAATATTGTTTTTTTCTTTCCAACCATTTAATATGCTTTTATATGGTAAATCATAGACTCCTTCAACTTCTTCAACATTATCATATACACTAAAGTCCTCTCTTCCGTCAGTAAGCCAAATTCCAACTTTATAGTACTTACTATTATTAAAGTAAAAGCCAGCATTGGATTCCACAATAAAGTTATAAAGAAGTCTTCTACTATCGTCATTGTTTTCATATACTTTGATACCATTTGAGTTAAAAAAATGAGTAATTGTATATCTAGCTCTTTTTACGAATTCTGAATAAAGGAGATCAATACCTTTTGCCAATGTCCGCAAAAACGCTTTCTCCTCTTCCAAAATTACATTCTCCACAAAGTCTTTCTTAGCCTTCACTTCAGGGAATATATCTTTAAAAGATTCACCCATTATCGGAAGTAATTTATATAGGAAAGGCTCTTTCACATTTAATATAGAATAGTAATAACGCACTGCCCTGCGAAGTATTCTTCTTATTACATAACCTGCTCCTGTATTGCTTGGCAATTGCCCATCTATAATAGCAAAAGCTATGGTTCTTATATGGTCAGAAAGCACACGCATAGCAATGCTTCGACTCCGCTCAGCATGGCTATCACTCTTCTCCGAATCTGCATAGTTATATCCTGTTTCTTTTTGTATAAATTGTATATACGGCATAAAAACATCCGTATCATAATTCGATGATTTACTTTCTATAGCCCTCACCAATCTTTCAAAACCCATTCCCGTATCCACATGTTGGGCGGGGAGTTTTTCCAAGCTGCCATCGGCTTTGCGGTTGAACTCCATAAATACATTGTTCCAAATTTCTATTACTTGGGGATGGTCGTTGTTCACCAATGTTGCTCCGCTTATATCTTTTCTTTCGGCATCGCTACGCAGGTCCACATGTATTTCGCTGCAAGGTCCGCAGGGACCGGTGTCGCCCATTTCCCAGAAATTATCTTTTTTGTTGCCGGGCAAAATGCGGTCTTCGGCAATCCACTTTTTCCATTCATTGTATGCATCCATATCGGGAGCCAAGCCTTCTTTTTCGTCACCTTCAAAATAAGTAACATATAATCTGTCCTTATCTAGTTTATATACATCGGTCAACAGTTCCCAAGCCCATTCGATGGCTTCTGTTTTAAAATAATCGCCAAAGCTCCAGTTGCCCAGCATCTCGAACATGGTGTGGTGGTAAGTATCAACACCCACTTCTTCCAAATCGTTGTGCTTGCCGCTTACACGCAAACATTTTTGCGTATCAACCACCCGTTTGTATTTAGGGGGTTCGTTGCCCAAGAACCAATCTTTAAACTGGTTCATGCCCGCATTGGTGAACATAAGCGTTGGGTCGTTCTTCACCACAATAGGAGCCGATGGAACAATTGTATGTCCTTTGCTCTCGAAGAACTTAAGGAAGGTATTTCTTATTTCGTTTGAAGTCACAGAAGTTTATTTTATATTTATTAATTGCTATTTTGTATTTGTCATCCTGAGCGGAGTCAAAGGGTTATTTTATTTAGGTGGTCACAAATTGTGACCAGTTAGTTTGTTGTTATTCATTGCTTTATGAAGAGGTGGTCACAAATTGTGACCACCTCGTTGTAATTTATTGACAGTCAATACAAAGGTGGTCACAATTTGTGA
>JANYDJ010000073.1 GCA_025363675.1 Flavobacteriaceae bacterium
TGGTCCTTACTCCTTGTCCCTAATTACTACTTGCGGTGGCATTTCTAACAATATCTGATAAATCGTAGAATAAGACAGAACAATAAGTATAAAGATTTAAAACGTTTAAAGGCCATCCTATTAGACAGCCTTTAAACGCAATGAAAACAAACTTATTTTTTTATGACTCGCAAAAATAAAGATTGGGTTTATATAACATAAATATTATTTATTTTTACTAGCTAATAATATTCTTATACCTAATTGCCATGCTAAAGGTAAATTTTTATTAGTCTGTAATCCAAAACTTTTTGAATAGATTTTGGGAGAGTGTGTGACATATACAAAATCAGTTCTATTCATTGTAAATAGACTAAACAAATCTCTATAGCTTGCTTCTAATTGTATATTCTTATTTACTGAATAAGATAAGCCAGGATAAGCCACTAAACTAAACATATTTCCCCAATAGTCATGAGGGAAACCCAAGCCCCAGCTTCTACCTTGAAGCCCAACTTGCCATTGGCGACTATAATTTAACCCATTTTGTAACCAGATATATATTCCTTTACCTAGCTGATGATAATAACGCCTATAGAAACCTGCACTAATCTCAAATTGCTCAAACCCGAATACAGTCCATCTATCATCAGACTTTGAGTGTCCATAAGATAATTGGAAGCCCATAACAACATTTTGTGAAGTTGCTTTACCAAAAGCAAAAGTTGTATTATAGCCCCACTGGCTTTTAAAATGGAATAATTGATCCTGAACACTATCACTGTAGTAACCGCCACCTTGTATACCAGCTAAAATAGTGCCCTTTTCTATCTGGGCAAAAGCAGATATAAAAAAGACAGAACATAAAAAAAATGTTGTCAAGTATTTCATATTGTAGTTATATTAGTGCTCTTTTATATATGACATTGTGAAAGAAAGACCATACCTGGTGCCACGTACACCAATAGGGTCATTATATATATAAGTTCCAGTATAAGGTCCTGTTGAAACAAAATCAGATCCCTTGATTTCCATAATGTGGTTCCAACCCTGGTTGGGTATTGGTTCAACATCGCCATCTTTAGACCAGGGTGATTTAGAACCATAGGGACTTTGAGAATGCAAACGTAATTGAAAAGGACTTGTATTGCAAAATTTATTTTGATATGTTGTAGTTTATTCTATGAATATAGAGTTATATAATACTTGTAAACATCGTATATATATTATTATATTTGTAATCCCTCTTCATGCCCAAACTATATTTCAATAACCGCCGCACTGCCGACCTGCCTTTACATTATGGGCATGTGCCGCCGTGGCTTGCCAGCCGCATGAGTTCATTGGGTGGGGCTATTGTGGAATCGGTAATTATGGAGTATGGAAAATCGGCATTGCTGAGTAGAATGAGCGATCCTTTTTGGTTTCAGGCATTGGGTTGTGTATTGGGTATGGATTGGCACTCTTCGGGCATTACTACCTCGGTAATGGGAGCATTAAAAAAAGCCATGAATCCCAAGTTTAAAGAAACAGGAATATATATATGTGGTGGCAAAGGAAAATATTCCAAACAAACTCCTGCCGAGCTTCTCAAATTTTCAAATATTACCGGACTGGATGGTGATATATTAATTCGCTCAAGTCGCCTTACTGCTAAGGTTGATAATAATGCCATACAAGATGGTTTTCAATTATACCTGCATTCATTTATTGTGTCGAGCGAAGGAGAATGGACTGTAGTACAGCAAGGAATGAATGATGCTACCAGTATGGCAAGAAGGTATCATTGGCATTCGCAAAATGTGAAATCGTTTGTGGAGGATCCGCACACTTCTATATATGGCCGCAACCAAGGTTTAATTATGAACCTAGCCGACAAACAAGCTGCCGATGCCAAAGCAGGGATATTGCAAATAGTGAAAGAAGGTCCCGATAGAATCATGCCCGAAATACACAAACTGATTATGCCAGCTCACCACGATGTGCGGGCAAAAGATATAAACTTAAAGCGACTTGGAAGTGTTTTGGCTATAAGTCACCAACACGAACTGCGAGATTTTGAATCGCTACTTTTATTAAAAGATGTGGGACCACGTACTATACAATCGTTGGCACTGGTGAGCGAAGTAATACATGGCACGCCCAGTAGGTTCAATGATCCTGCACGGTTTTCGTTTGCACATGGCGGCAAGGATGGACATCCGTTTCCTGTTCCCACAATGGTATATGACGAGAGTATTCATATATTACAAAATGCTGTGGAGAAAGCAAAAATTAACGACCACGATAAGCGACTTGCTATAAAAAATTTGACACTTGCCGTACAACAAACCGAAAAAAACTTTGAGCCCGATGAAGCATTATTTGAAAAAGTAATAGCTCGCGAAAGGGCAAACTCATACAAATATGGTGGGCGAACAGTTTTTGGCAAAGCCAAGCCACCCAAAGGAGATGAGCAGCTCAAATTGTTGTAATATATATAAGTATAGTTTAGCTGCTTTCGAATTCCAAACATATATTAACCCAACCCGTTACAAAGAATTTGTGCAGCATATATAAACATGTCTATCCAAACGCAATAAAATTACAAAAACATGACCGTTTAAAATTACTCTGATTTACAACAAATTATAAAAAACATTTGGAAGTATGTAATTTACTGGTTGTATTTGCCATTGAAATAGTATTTCTGAGCATACTACTTAGCAGAAAAATGGGTAAAATTTTAAGAAGGTGGTTGTGCAATGGGATACACCCCGAATGGGGGCTGTTTTTTTGTATAACTGTATTTCTAAGGTATACCAGTACCTCTTCTAGTACAGTATAACAAAAGGGCATGCCCCTTTTTATTGCCTTGAATGAATAAGATATACCTATGAGAAAACCAAAACTAAACATACCCTATATCATATATAATAAGCATAGCTACAAAAATAGTTTGCAGCGAATTAGTGTTTTTTATTGTTTACCTGTAAAATCATTTTAAATTATGAAGAAGTATATTTTTTTATTTTATGCTGGTATTACGTTCACCTTTTTTCTCTCATGCGAAACCAACAAAAATTATTCTTTCACTGGAAGGATATATGATTTATCAGGCAATACAAATTTTGAAGGTATGGAAATAGTGGTAGATTATATGGGGCAGACAGAAAGTTGTAGAAAACATGCTGCAAGGGCTGCCTATGTAAAAGTAGGTAAAGACGGATATTTTAAAGGAACACATCATGGTGCTTATAGTTGTGATGGTACGTTGGCCCGTGTATTAAAGTTTGTAAGCCCAGATGGGAAATACACTTATTGGGGAAGTGTGGGTTCTGGATCAAATACTGACTGGGAGGCGGATTTGAATGTTTCAACTTTAGGTATTGCTACTGTGTTAGTAAAACTTAAAAATTGGAAAAAAGGAGATGTAATATATTATAAGGTTGGATATAATTATAATAACGGGATTCTGAATTTAAACCCCGTAAAGAATCTTACTCTTGATACCAATACTATAGTTATAGGGTTTAGGTCAACTTCCCTAATTCCAGGAATGAAGGATCCTCGTGTACCAACACCTTATTTATATATCGGCTATAATCAAAGTTGTCTGTATAATAGAAATGGTGAAATGGTGCCAAAGGATTCTATTGCTTTGCCTCTTTTAGTTACTGAACCTAAGATTAGCAGCCTATCTTATACTTATTAGAATATGAAAAAAGTATTGTTTTTTTATATGATTATCTTAAGTACCTCTTGCCTTGCCCAATATAAAGCTGATACAACAATTAATACAAATAAACAAAATATCGTGCAAGATAATGACCCGTTTGAAGAAGATAAAAGTGAATATTTTTTTAGTTTATCGCCAGGAATAGGATGCTCTTATGGATTGGTTGGCATTCGTTACCAGTTTAGAATTAGTGGAAAAACATTAGGCTTGCGTGAGGATGATGGTGAATTTGGAATAGGCGGATTTGCAGGTTTAGGAGTTTTTAAATTTGATCAAATCAATAAATATCATAAATCTTTTTCACTTGGGGTTAAGATTTTTTTTTATAGAAAATATACTGCAAGTTTTGAGTATGGAAGATTTTCATTGTCGGATTTGAGAAATAGGCAGCCAATAAAAAATGAAGATTATTATTTTAAATCAGTCATGTTTGGTAAAGAGGAATATAGAAATGATATTATAGGTTTTAATTGGAGTGTAGGAATTGCAATACTAGGAAAATTGCCTTTGCCAGCATTTAATATGGGAATAATTCTAAAAGTGCCTCGTGACCTTTCAAACTATAAGTATAAAAAAGACAATTAAGTTTAATCTAAATGAAAATAATATATATAAAATATATAAAGATCTTAATAATGGCAGTTGTTATGTCTGGCTGCAAAAAAGAAGCAGAACCTATACCCGAACGCCCCATACCCTAGTACAAACTGCCCGATGATTTTCTGCGGTATTTTGCCTTTAAACCCGGTAGCTATTGGATATACAAGAACAAGAAAAACGGAATGCTCGACACCGTGACCGTTACCAAGTATGGGTTTGGTTATCATACTTTAATTAGTGCAACAGATGGTAAAGCACTTTATAAATATGAAAGTTTTGATGGAGAATGGAAGAGCAGTGCCTTTGCTTCGACTTATTACCTATATTCAAAACCAATAGGCTCTGCTGTTGATCTCAATAACCTAAATGCTCATTACTATTTGACACTAGATGCAGATGGGCCATGGGGGGGGCTTACTGGTGATAAGATTATTTTTTTTTCCATGCAGGTGGGTCAACAATATGATATAGAATTATCAAAAAAAATTATTTTTGAGCACAAAGATTCTGCATTGTATATAAACGCCAAGCAGTATGATAGTGTTCAGATATTTTATGTAGGATACTGTGTTCTATTTTATAAAGCAGCTACCATATTGTATTACAAAAAAAATATAGGATTTATTCGCAGGACGAATATGGATAATGGTGATGACAGGGAAATGATAGATTATAAAACTAATTATTAATATATATGAAGCATAAATTACTTTTACTATTAACCTTGTTTATAGGTTTAAAAACTTTTGGGCAATCTCCATTGGTAAACAAACAGAAATATTGGGACTATAGGGACAGGTTCAAAAAATGGTATATAAATGTGAACAAAGACCCCGGAGGTTCGCAGCCTATGGAAGTGAGGGGCATGAGCAGGTTTAATGGCAATTATACGACTGGCAATAACTATTACCCAAAGAAAACCACATGGATGCAGTGGGGCGATAATGTTATTAAATAAAAAGTGTTCCTTAACAGTGTAAAGTATATATTTGAAAAATGAAATTAAGGGTACTATTGTTTGTGTTTTTTATGGCAACAACTATTATAATAAACAGCTGCAAAAAAGAAGCAGAGCCTGTTCCCGAACGCCCAATACCAGAGTATAAACTGCCCGATGATTTTTTGAGGTATTTTGCTTTTAAGCCGGGTAGTTCCTGTTATATATTGTGTCATTTATTTTTTTGGTATTCAATCCAAAATAGGGTTATCACCCCATTG
>JANYDJ010000048.1 GCA_025363675.1 Flavobacteriaceae bacterium
TGCAATCCAGGCTTGTTCAAGGGCGGCCCGTGCGAAACAAATACACTACATTATATACATACAGTTGGCCATTTAATAGAAGGCAGTACCGAGATTATGAAAGGCATATATTGGGGTGGTAACCACGACCAAATGTTACAATTATTTCGTGAGGGAAAAGTTACTGAAAAAGATTTTCGTTTCTTTATTGGCTACTCTGGATGGACACCCGGCCAATTAGAAAAAGAAGCCAAAAGCAAGACTTGGATTACAGCCCCTGCTAATTTTCAATATTTGTTTAATACACCTACCGAAGCTTTGTGGCGTACGGTATTAAAAAATATGGGCGATAAATATTCTATTATAGCCGATGCCCCGCTTGATCCGGGGTGGAATTAATTATTGGGTAATTGCATAGAAGCAAATTATATAATAATATACGCTAAATCACTAACAATGGGTGTGGCCTATTTCTCATAACTATTATATTAAAATCAAACCAAAACCTTTAAAGCTTGTTGTGTAATTGTATATTTTATTTCGATACCGGTTTGCAGGCTTTCACCGTCATAATGTATCACATCAGGTTTATCGCGTTTAATAGTAATTTCTTTGGCTTTATATATTTCAACTCTGGAACTGCTATGTATTTTTTTGTTGAACAATTTATAGGCCAGCATAGGTATTTCATAAAACCTAAAAGGTTTTAAAATAGTAATATCAAGTATGCCATCCTGTGTATTGGCCATTGGGGCAATAAATGCATTGTTGCCATACTGAGATGCATTGGCAACAGTAATAAGAAACGCATTACGGTTATAGGTTTCGCTGTTCAAATATATATGATAGTTTTCGGGCTTGTATTTAAAAAATCCTCTCATACTCAACCATAAATAACTTGCAAATCCTCTTTGTTTTGAATTGGTAAATAATTTACTGATGTGGGCATCGAACCCAATACCCGAAGCACAAAAAAAAGGTTTGCCATTTACAGTTCCTACATCAATTAATTTAAACTGCGGATGGTCAATTTTATATAATGCTTTGCCAATATTTAAGGGAATGCCCAAGTCTCGTGCCAGCCCATTTCCTGAGCCAATGGGAATAATTCCCAAGGCAATGTCTGAGTTCACTAATTGGCTTGCAATGCCATTTACGGTACCGTCGCCACCCACTGCTATTATCATATTTGGTTTTTCATCTTTGGCAATTTTTACCATGTTATGAAAATCGTCTTCGCTCTCGGTCAGGAATGATTGTACCTCACTGTTTTTAAATATATAATTATTTACCTTTTCAGATACCCGCTGTCCCTTGCCCCTGCTTGCTAAAGGATTGATGATAAATATAATTTTCCTTTTCAGCATATTACTTTTTATTCCAACTATACCGATGTGTCCAATAAGCAATTTTGGTAGAGATAATCCCGATACCTGCACCTGCCAATACATCGCACACATAATGTCGGTTGTTCAGCATTCGCAATATGCCCACCGATGCGGCAAGGGAGTAGCTTGCAAAGGGCACCCATTTGTATTTTTTTCCATACTCCACACTTAGTATAGTAGCCATTGAAAAAGCTTGTGAAGTATGGCCTGAGGGAAAAGAATTATAAGTGCTGCCATCGGGTCTTAAATTTTTGGCTGTATACTTTATGATATTAGTAATACCATTGGCGATAAGTTGGCTCTTGGCAATAATGAGGGTGCGTTGTAATATATCATGTCGCGGTTTCATTCCGCAAAGTTCAAACCCATAACTAAAAGCCAGTGGAGTAAACTCTAAATAATTATCTATTGTGGTTTTAAAATTGGGATAATGCATATTGCGGTAATCCCTAATTTTATTTTTAAAAGAGTTGGGGTCGGGGGAGGTGAGGAGGCTGCCAGCAATAATTAGTGTGGCAGGTATTATAGTTTGCCTTGGGGTAAATTTTAGCGGAGTATGATATATCGAATCTTTTTGTGCCCACACAAAAAAAGGTAAAAATATATATAATACTATTAAACTTCTTTTCACCTTTTTATTGATATTGGGTCAAAAACTATGCGGAGAGAGAGGGATTCGAACCCTCGATACCTTGCGGTATACACGCTTTCCAAGCGTGCTCGATCGGCCACTCTGACATCTCTCCGAAACATTTTGTATTTTATTTTTTTTTATTCTGAGTTTATCGAAGAATAGCAAAAAACAAAATAGGAATACGTGTGCAAATATAGGTGAGATGAATAAAATTCGCCAACAATGTGTAACTTTGCCAAGTAATAATCCATCATTAAATAATTTATGCAAGCACAAATAGCCATCATCATGGGTTCTGACAGTGACCTGCCTGTTATGCAAGAGGCCGCCAAAATTTTAGAAGCATTTGATATCGCATTTAAGATCACTATTGTTTCAGCACACCGCACACCCCGTCGCATGTTTGATTTTGCTGAGAAAGCTGCCGAAACTGGTTATAAAGTAATTATTGCTGGTGCTGGTGGAGCTGCTCATTTGCCCGGCATGGTCGCCTCGCTTACCACTTTGCCCGTAATTGGGGTACCTATACAAACCAAGTCGTTGCAGGGAGAAGATTCTTTGTTAAGTATTGTACAGATGCCTCCGGGAGTGCCCGTGGCTACCATGGCAATTAATGGAGCTAAGAATGCGGGAATAATGGCCGCTCAAATTCTGGCACTATATAAACCCGAGCTCGCCCAAAAAATATCGGAGTACAAAAACCAAATGAAAAATGAAGTAGAACTTAAGGCCAAAAGGTTAGAGCTGGTTGGCTGGGAAAAGTATTTGGAAGACTAATGTAATGATTAATTATAGATGGTTAATTGTTAATTATAGATGGTTAATTGTTAATGCCAATTTTAAATAATGGTTAATTATAGATGGTTAATGGTTGATGCCATTCGGACATTTTGATTATCGTTTATTAAACCATTAAGAAGTTAAGATACATTAAGATAATTATGCGTCAGCCCATTAACCATTAACCATTAACCATCAACAATTATATCTACAATCCGCATTAACAATTAACCATCAACAATTATTTATATTAGCAATCATACGTTAACCATTAACCATTAACCATCAACAATTATATCTACTATCCGCATTAACCATTTATAATTAACCATCAACAATTATATCTACAATCCGCATTAACCATCAACCATTAACCATCAACCATCAACCATTAATACAAGGTTTTGAATAAAATAAAATCATATATATATACCCCGGCATATCACAAACAGATTAAGTGGTTTTGGTTGTCGTTTTTGATTGGCCTTTTGTTGTTATCACTCCTCATTCTATTTGTTGCAATGGGCTGGGCGGGTAATTTGCCCAAGGTAGAAGAATTAGAAAATCCCAAAACTAATTTAGCTACCGAAGTAATTAGCGAAGATGGGGTAGTGCTTGGA
>JANYDJ010000103.1 GCA_025363675.1 Flavobacteriaceae bacterium
CTTCTTGAATCACAACCAGTTTTTATTTTAGTTGTGGTTAGTGTGTTTACGTTTATTTTTATTAAAGCAAATGAATCGTTGCTGCAAAACACGTCGCTGTTATTGGGGTGCCAGCATATCCCATTTATTGTATTACTGCTATATGCACCGCCAAATGATATTGTTTTTTTTAATTCTTTGGTTTTAACGTTTAATAAGCCCAAATAGCTTCCAGTAATATCTTCAAATGCCGATGCTATGATATTATCAGTATTCCATGATTTAAGCCTATTTACACCTTGATAAAAACCTTGCGAAATACTGTCTTGTCTAACACCATCAATAGAAACAAACTTATCTCCTCTAAGACTGAATTCACTACTGTACCTATCTGTTGCTATTATCATTTTACCATCGGGTGATACCTCAAGTTCGTAATGTGCAAGGCAGAAAGTAAGCTGTGTAAGAGAATCGCCATTGGTTTTTATTTTATACAATATAGCACCTCTGTTCATAAATACTATCCAGTTGTTCTTTGCCCATTTTACCTGCCCCGAAATATTGGGGTCATCCAACACCACAAATTCTTTACCTGTTTTTAAGTTATGTATTACAAATTGTTTGCTGATAAAATTAGGGTCTATTACAAATTTGAAATACAGAAACTCATCAGGATTATTGGGGTTAAAGCAGGGCTTGCTCACACAAACTCTTTCTTGGTAAAAATCAATAATACGCGAGGGGTCAGTACCTCTTGTGTCCACAAGGTCGCACTCTTTATATTGATAAGGGGTTCCGCCGCTATCAATCGAAGGTGCAATAGTTTTATGTCTGCACGCTTGACCTAAGAAACACAGGTAAATAATGCCAACAGAATTTATTAAAAGATATTTCAATTGTTTCATCGGGCTATTATTATTTTTTGGGTAATGGTTTCAAATAGACTTGCAATTTAAAAAGGAATTTGATTAACCCCAAAAAAAAATTCAGATTTATAATGCCGCAACGAAAACACTTCAACTGCAAATAATATTTTTATGGCTAATGAAAATCAAGTACTTAATAAATATGT
This sequence comes from Flavobacteriaceae bacterium, assembly GCA_025363675.1. GTDB lineage: Bacteria > Bacteroidota > Bacteroidia > UKL13-3 > UKL13-3 > CANJUD01. Next base: position 1,052 of record JANYDJ010000103.1, read on the forward strand.
TTACCTTTTGAGTAAAAAAATGAAACAAAAATTTGGAGGTTTCCAAAATATTCTTGAATTTTGTTCAACAATTAAAATGATACATTAAACATTATGACTGCTCCAGAATTCACTTCGGCCATATCGAAAGAGAGAAGCCACTTGCGTAGCTACGCCTACCAGCTTACTAAAGATATAGAAGACGCAAATGACCTTACCCAAGAAACTTTGTTGAAGGCATTGACCTATAGAGAGAAATTTGTGGATGCTACCAACCTAAAGGGGTGGTTGTTCACTATTATGAAAAATAGCTTCATCAATAACTACAGAAGAATGATGAAGCGTAACACCTTTATTGATAGCACAGACAACTCCTATTTTTTGGATACGCCTGCCCTTTCAGTTCTTAATTATGGGGAGTCGAAATTTGTGATGCAGGATTTGGAAGCTGCACTGGACAAACTTCCCGAAGATTTGAACAAAACTTTTACCTTAAACTTTACAGGGTATAAATACCACGAGATTGCCGAGATGCTACATATCCCGATTGGCACTGTAAAAACTCGCATTTTTACGGCTCGCAAACAGTTGCGTAGTCGATTGAAAGAATATGGTGAAATGTATGGCATACATTACGAAAAATAATTTTTCTATATAGCGAATGTATTATGTTTGCAGTGTTGTTTAGCTGCTATGTCGTTATACTGGATTATCGATCTTGTTTTATTACTGCCATTACTGGCCCTTAGTTTCCACAAAAAAATAAATTTTGTAAGCAAATGGAAATTTGTATTTCCGGCCATCGTTATTGTTTATTTATTTATGATAGTGTGGGAGCATTTTTTTATTGAGTGGGGCGTTTGGTTTTTCAATGTCGATTATATAAGCAGTGTTTTTTTATTTGGCGTACCGATAGAAGAACATGTATTTATTTGGGCACTGTCATTCGCATCGGTATTTGTATACGAGAGCATGACCCTCGTTTTTCAACGAGATTATTTGGGCAGATATTCTATTGCAATTAGCATTGTTATATGTTTACTAATGGCTTGGCTTTACTATATGTATTATACCCGCCTTTATATGGGTATAGCTAGCGGCTGTGCTTCGTTTTTATTGATACAGCATATATTTGTTTTCCGCAGCCACTGGCGTTATATGGGGCACTTTTTTGTAGCTTATGCACTCATGCTAGTACCTATAACAATCATATATTGGATATTGGCGTCTTTGCCTGTTATACTGTATAATACCACCGAAGAAATAGGCTTGCAATTTGGTAAAATTCCTCTTGAAAATTATTTGTATTATTTATTCCAGTTTCTTTGCGTAATAACTATATATGAGCTATTGAAAAAGAAATTTATAAAAGACTATAGTTTGTTTTAAAGTTCGTGGATACTAGAATTCTATTCCAAAAACCGTCTTCGATAAACTCAGACTGACAGACTGAATTTAGCAAATGCTATATCGTCTATAATATTTACTGAATATATATTATAATAATCGTGATGGGTGGGTGCTATTATAATAGTACGTTTTGCGTTTAAATTTTCTACTTCAAGTATGATAGAAGCTAATATAGGAATATTATCAGCAAATACTTCGCCCATATTGGTATTACCGTTTACTGAAACTATTATATCATCAATATCTAAACCTGCTGTAAATGCTGCACTACCAGGCCATATAGCGGATACTTGCCACCCTGTGCTTGTGATACTATATTTGAATCCGTAAACGCGTTCGATAGGATTATTGTTGGGAGATTCTTGAATAGAAAGTCCCGCTAATTGTAGTGCATCGGGCAGGTATTGTTCTATATAACCACAACCGTTTATTACTTCGTTAAAAAACCAATCATAGCTTTTTTCAGTAATGGTTTCACACATTTGCTTAATAGAATTTTGCGAATAACCCTCCCCTTTTTTATATTGAACATACATACCCCGCATTAAATCATCGAGGTTTTTTTTACCTGCGGTTTCTTCTCTTAAACTCATATCTAAAATGAAGGCTGCTAGTAATCCTTCGGTATATATATTTACTTTACGATGCGGCACTATATTGCTATACCCATCAAGCCAAGTATCGTAACTGCTTTGGGCTACCGATAAATAATAACGCCCTGCATTGTCGAAATGGCGTTGCAAATGTTTGTTAAAAGTATCGAGCCATTCATCGTTTGTATATATACCGCAGCGTATACAAATAACATCGCCATAATAAGTGGTAAAGCCTTCGTATACCCAACCCAAAGTACTATAGTTTTCTGTTTCATATTTATAGGGAAGCATATCCGTTGGGCGAATGCGTTTCACATTCCACAAATGAAAAAACTCATGGCTACTAATTCCCAAAAACTCTCGATAAAATGCACGGTTATTAAAACTATTATAAGGCCCCATGGCAATTACTGTGCTATCGGCATGCTCTACGCCATGGTGGAAAAAATAGGGCAGCATTTGAAAGAAGAAATGATATTCTTTACATTCTATATCGCCAAATAAATCGAGCTGTGCCTGGCAAAATTTTTCAAAGTCGGAGAGCAGTTGTTCTTGATTAAATGTAATCTGGCCTTGCAACCAAAGATATATAATACAATCGCCTAAGTTAAATGAAACTTTTTGCAAAGTGGGCGATGCGATAAAAGGAGAATCGGCCAGCTGATGAAAACTATTGGCTTTATATAATTTTTCAGCAATGGCAGGCAAGGCAATAGCAACCTCATAATCACTTGGTGAATTAATATACAATTCGCAGGGGCTATCCATTTGTCCGTCTATATATATCATACAGTTGCAGGGATTTACATACCATTGTGCATTACTTATATAACTTGCCCCTGCATCCAATTGGTGGGCATAATATTCATATACGATTCTAAGTTCGCAGTTGCCTTTGGTTTCTATCTGCCATTTGCCTTTGTTAGTTTTTTGCACGGGCAATTCGGCACCATCAATATCATAAGCTTTAAACTGTCGTATATTTTTGGGATAGTTCTGCATCTCATAACGACCAGGCCTCCACAGCGGCAGGCACACAGTTAAAGGTAAGCCAGGAGTGAGTGCATCTATAATTACTTCTATTTGCAGAAAATGGGAAGCAGGGTTTGCAGAATTGATTAGGTAACGATTCATAGCCGATATTGATACTACAAACAAAGGGTGTGGCGGGCACATTACAAAATGTGTTGAGGCAGGGGCAGTTGGTATGTACTGAGAGGTGTATAACCCGAGTATATTTTTCTGCACCATTGTCAATCCAATACTCCTCGTTAAATATTATTGGCAGTTTATTAATTTTGGCCCATGCACTGTTAATAATTCTCTTTAACTTAACATACATTTAATCTTTTATTGGCTAAATTCGTGCCCCCAAAATAAATATATCACTTATAAAC
>JANYDJ010000126.1 GCA_025363675.1 Flavobacteriaceae bacterium
AGCGACAAAGTAAGGCAAAGCGGTATTAGCGAATTTAACTCTGTGGCCAACTCTATAAACTATCACTGGGAAAATATATTAAACTTCTTCAACAACAGAAGCACCAATGCACATGCTGAATCATATAATGCAAAACTAAAACTATTTAGGGCTAATTTAAGAGGTGTTACTGATATTAAATTCTTCCTATTTAGGCTTGAAAAAATATTTGCCTAATATGACTGCTCCCGTTAAAAAACAAGTGACCCTATATGTTTTATGCAGGCCTAATTTTTATGGAGCACAATAAATATTTTTATTTTACGTTTCTTAGTTTGTAATCACTTAACCCCATTTTTTTTATGAACAGAATAATATATGCCCTAGTTGGCTTGGTGCTTTTTATTGCCTCATGCCAAGATGAAGATACTCCAATCAAAACGGAATTAAACCATACTTCCGACATGATAACCATGGACACCGTGGCCAAAATACACAAAGACACTTTGGATTTAAACAAATTAAATTCAAAAGTATTGAAGAAGGTAGTTAAGCAAGTATTTGCCGAGAAAAATCTACTCACGGTTACCGCAAGTTTAGCGTTAGCTACTGGTGGCAAGGCTTATCAAGTTAATGATATTCAAAAACTTTTGCCAGCAATTATAGAAGTCTTAAATAAAAATTTGAAAGACAAAACCGATGTGGTATTTGTGATTGACAAAACAGGTAGTATGAGTGATGATATAGAGAAAGTGAAAAAACACGTAGGGCTGCTTATACACTGTTTGAGTAAATTTAACAAAGTAAAAACCGCAGTAGTATTATACGGCGATTTGAATTCAGATGGCGACAATTGGTTAACTTTTGATAGTTTGAATAGCAACCACCGCAAAAGTTTGGAACGCTTAAAAAATATAACAGTAACAGGTGGCGGCGACTGGCCTGAAAGTGCAAATGATGCAGTGGCACAAGTAATTAAAAAGATGAATTGGACTTCAGGTTCTTCGCGTATGGTGTTATTAATAGGAGATGCCCCATCGCTTGAACCACCTTTAAGTAAATATGCCACCAAAGATATTATTGCAATGTGCAAGAGCGATGGAGTGGTGGCAAATATATATCCCATTTTGTTTTCATTGGATAAGGTGGCCGGAGCAGTGGAACCCACATCGTTCACAGATGCATTATATAGAGATGCGGCCATTCCTAATCCTGAACAAATGAAAAATAGCATTGCAAAACTATTTCCCAATCCTGCAGAGATGGAGTCGAATATTGAACTTGCTGAAGACAATGCCATGTGCAATATGTTGTTAATAGATATGGCAGGTAATATTATAAAAAATGAATCTTTTACAGGCAAAACGCATAGATTGGATTTAAGAAAAGTAGCTGCGGGTAATTATATAATTAGGGTAAATGGTGAATCCTCAAAATGGACAGATACTAAGAAGATAATAGTGGTAAAATAAAGTGTGGAATTTTTTTTCGAGTAATGCCCCGATGCTTTTAAAAAAGTATCGGGCTTTTAATTTCAATTGTTTGAATTTAATAAAACGATTGGGCAGAAAGGTTTAACTGCATTTTTTTATCTGTTGTAAATCAATTTATTGAGATAGTATAAGTTTCAAAATTTTTAAAGTGTGCAAAGTGATGTATTATTGCACTTTCGCAAAAACTAAATTTAAAAATTAAAAAAACATGAATCAATTATCTACAAGCAAGGGGCACCCCAAAGGGCTTTACCTATTATTTTTTACTGAGATGTGGGAAAGGTTTAGCTATTATGGGATGAGGGGTATATTAATACTCTATCTTACAAAATCTTTATTTGAAGGCGGCCTTGCTATAGACGAGAAGGACGCGTCTTTAATTTATGGATTTTTTACAGGTTTTGTATATTTCACTCCACTAATAGGTGGTTGGTTGGCAGATAAATTCTTAGGTCAAAGGAAAGCAATTACTATTGGAGGTATTACTATGATGGTAGGTCAATTTGTTCTGTTTGGGATAAATACGCATGCGGGATTGTATTTAGGATTGTTTCTATTAATTATAGGAAATGGTTTTTTTAAACCCAATATTTCTACATTGGTAGGTAGACTATACTCAGATGGAGACCCCAAAAGAGATTCAGCATTCTCTATTTTTTATATGGGCATAAATCTAGGTGCTTTTTTAGCTCCTTTAGTAATAGGGCTCTTTGCAGAGAACTTATTCGCAGTTAAGGATGCCTCAGGTAAAATTATAACATATGGCTATAAGTACGGTTTCCTATTTGCCGGTATTGGTATGTTGATAGGACAGATTTTGTTTAACTCACTAGCTCAAAAATTTCTTGGTAAAATTGGTGAGTCTCCTGCAAAAGCAAAAGCCAGTGCAGCTGCAGAAAATAAACCAGCAGAAGTTGAAAAACCATTAACTAAAGAAGAAAAACGACGTGTGACTGTAATATTTATTTTAACCGCGTTTGTCATTTTCTTCTGGGCTGGTTTCGAACAGGCAGGCTCTTCTTTAAGTTTGTATACCGATAAATTTATAAATAGAAATGTTTTCGGTTTTGAAATACCCACTTCATGGTTCCAGTCAGTAAATCCATTATTTATTGTGCTATTTGCTCCTTTCTTTGCTATTTTTTGGACAAGCAAAATGGGGAAAAAGCTCTCCACTCCGGTAAAGATGGGGTTGGGGATGATACTATTAGGTATTGGCTTTTTCTTTATGCTGGGAGCAGTATCTGAAAGAGGTGGAGATAATCAAGTTATTACCATAAAAGCTAGCTTGTTTTGGTTGGTAATGACATACTTTATACATACGTTGGGAGAACTTTGTTTATCTCCTGTTGGATTGTCTGTTGTTACCAAATTGTCACCCGTAAGGTTAGCGTCCTTGATGATGGGGGTTTGGCTCCTGTCATCATTTGTAGCTAATATAATTGGCGGTTTTGTAGCTGCCTATGTTGAAGCTTTGGGGGCTTTTGCTATATTTGCATCAATAGCTGGATTTGTAATATTTCTTGGACTAGTAATGATAGCACTTAAGAATCCGATTCTTAAGATGATGCACGGAGTTCGTTAATTAAAAAGCATTCACCAATAATTTCAAACGGGGTTTTTTCGTTTGAATAGGCATGCCTATATTTGCAGCCATAAAAATGAACAAGCATAATTATAAGCTTTTAGTATACATATTCAGTGCCCTGTGCGTTTTAGCATCATGTGTGAGTAAACGGAATTATTACTATTTAAATAAGAGCGGGGCTGCTGCAGCCACCGATTCTGTTTATAACAATATTAATACAAGTGCGGCTTTTGAACATATATTAGATTTCAATGACCAGGTAACAATTTCTCTGGAGCCCAACCAATACCAATTAGGTTCAGCACGATTGGGTACAATTTCTACCATAAAAGTGGGTTTGGATGGTAATATTTCTATCCCATTTGTGGGAAAAGTGAAAGTTGATGGGATGACTATAAGCCAGCTTAATGATACAATTTATTCATTATACAGCAGGGTATATATAAACCCTTCAGTAAATGTACAATTAACAGCTTTCAATATTTCAGTATTGGGCGATGTTCGTACTCCAGGGCTAAAACTAGTTGGGGCTTCTACCATCAATATTTTTGAAGCAATAGGCATGGCAAGTGACCTTAACGATGAAGCCAATAGAAGGATTGTAAAAGTTTTACGCAAGAACAAAGAAGGGAAAACAGATATGTATGAACTTGATTTAACAACTATTTCTGTGTTATCCTCAAGTGTATTTTATCTTAAAAGCAATGATATTGTAATTGTTCAACAATACAACTACAAACGGCACTTAAACAAAGCTCAGCAGTTTTATGGAGTTTTAGGAGCAATTAATATTGCCTTAACTATCTCACTTCATTTTATTAAATAAGATTATAATTAATGGCAAGCCAAGAAGAATCGATTTTATCAGGGATAGGGCAAAAATATAATTTTAGGCCTATTATATATTTGGCTATCAAATATTGGTATTTGTATGCCATTATAGTTACATCGTCAATGATAATTGCTTATTTAATAAATAAGTATACAATACCGGTATATAAAGTGGCTTGCTCAGTGATGATAAACGATAAGCAAAGCTCATCGGCCCAGTCGATATTGGGGGATAAAAACAGAAGCATGAACTTTATTGATTTCGGGTCGTCAATAGCAGATGAGGTTCAAATAATTACTTCACGCCAACTAACTGCAGAGGTTTTGAACAACCTTGATTTCTCAATCAGTTATTATGAAATAGGCCATATATCTACACAAGAAATATATAATGAAAGTCCGATTAGAGCACATCTGCTAATTAGGGACAGCAGTGCGTATGAGAATGCTTTTTATGTGCAGACTAAAAACGATAAGGAATTTAAATTGGTATTTAATGATCCCAAATCGGGGGAGAATTATTCTGGCATATTCAAATTTGGACAGATGATTAAGTTTAAGTTTGGAGATATTGTATTAACTGTAAATGATAGCTTAAGAAAAGCATTGAATAATGAAAACAAAGAATATAAGTTTTCAATAAATAATAAAGAATCTTTAATAAAGGAATTTAATGATGCTATAACCACGAAAAACGATCGTGAAACTAATTTGCTTAATATATTAATTTCTTCATCCAATATACAAAAAGGTATTGATTTTCTTAATATGTTAACCAAAGTGTACCTTGAAAAAAATCTGGTAACAAAAAATGAAATCTCAGAAAAATCAATTCAGTTTGTCAATAACCAGCTTGAAGAAATTTCAAACTCATTGAATACAGTTGAAAGCGATTTGGAAAATTTTAAAGAGAGCAAAAATTTTATAGATTTGAATGATGAATCGAAACAGTTTATGTCGAATCTGAACGAAATAACCAAACAACAACAGGGTATCTTGTTAAAATTAAATTCACTGGAGTTGTTAAAAAGTTATATAGTACTTAACAAAGATTTAGCAGTATTGGCACCTACCTTAGAAGACGTTAAGGATCCTTCTGTGTTAAGATTTGTGGAAGAACTTAGAGCTTCGCAAAGCAGTTTAAAAGAACTTCAGGTAAACGTTACAGATGCTTTTCCAAGCATTCAGATTTTAAAAGACAGGATAGTTAATATCAAAAAATTATTATTGGAAAATATCAATAATACCATTGCCACAACCAAAAGTTCCATTATGAGACTTAGAGAGCAAATGGCTATTATTGAAGGGCAGCTTAAAGATGTTCCGCATACAGAAAGAGAATTGCTTCAAATAAAAAGAAGATTTTCGCTGAGTGAGAATTTGTATTTATATATGTTGCAAAAAAGAGCCGAATTAAGTATTACCAAAGCAGCAAATATTCCCGATAATAAATTAGTAGACGATGCAATGGCAAAAGGGATTATTAAACCTTTAAAATCGCAAAACTATACTATTGCAATTATGATAGGCTTGTTCCTTCCTTCACTGCTAATTTATATTATCAATATGCTAGATGATAAAATTAGGAACAGATTCCAAGTTGAGAAATCATCTATCGTTCCACTTATTGGAATTATTAGCCATAATTTCAAGAAAATAAATTTGGTGGTAAACAATAACCCCAAGTCTCATATTGCAGAAGCATTTAGAGCAATAAGAACAAACCTTCAATATTTTTCAACTGAATCGGAGAAAAAGGTAATACTTACTAGCTCTACTGTGGGCGGTGAGGGAAAAACTTTCTTTTCAATGAATCTGGCAACCATATTTGCCCTAAGTGACAAGAAGGTTATATTGTTAGGTTTCGACCTTCGCAAGCCCAAACTATATTCCGATTTTAAACTCAAGAACGATTTGGGTATTACCAATTATTTGATTGGTAAAGCAGAAATAAAAGATATTGTACAACCTACCCAGATAGAAAATTTATATTTTATTTCATCGGGACCTATCCCACCAAACCCCGCCGAGCTTTTACAAAGCGATAAAATACCACTTTTATTCGAAACGCTTAAGAAAGAATATGATTATGTAATTGTAGATACGCCTCCATTGGGATTGGTAACTGATGCTATTTTGTTGATGGATTATTCCAATATCAATGTATATGTAATGCGTGAAAATTATTCCAGACTCAACTTCCTTCAGGCTATTAACGGTTTGGTAGAAACCAGAAAATTAAAAAATACTTGTATTGTACTTAACGACTCCAATATATATTCGAGCAGTTACCGTTATGGATATAGTTATGGATATGGATCGGGCTATGGCTATGGTTATGGCTATGGCGGCTATGGCGGCTATGGCAGTTATTCGGGCTATGGTAGCTATGGCGGGCAGTACGGTGGTAATAGTTATGGTTATGGTTATGGTTACGGATATGGTTATGGTTACGGATATTATGATGAGGATGATCAACATAAAAGAAATATATTTAAGAAGGTTATTAAATATTTACAAAGGAAACTCAATATCACTCCAAGACGCGAAGAATAATTAATTATGATGTTTCAAGAACTTTCAGAAAAGAAAAAAAAATTAGCAGTAATCGGTCTGGGCTATGTTGGCCTGCCCATTGCTCTTGAATTTGCAAAAAAATTCTCTGTTGTGGGTTTCGATATTAATCCTTCTAGAATAGATATGCTCAATAACAGGATTGACCCGAGCAAAGAACTAACCTCCGATGAATTTGAAGGAACCGATATATTGTTCAGCCACAATCTGGAAGATTTACGTGATGTGTGTTTCTTTGTAGTGGCAGTTCCTACCCCAATAGATGAGCATACCCATCCAGATTTGAGACCCTTAATTGGAGCATCAACTACTGTAGGCAAGGTATTAAAAAAAGGAGATATTGTAGTATATGAATCTACCGTATACCCAGGTTGCACCGAAGAGGATTGTATACCCGTACTTGAGAAAAATTCGGGATTAAAATTTATGCATGACTTTAAAGCGGGCTATTCGCCTGAGCGTATTAACCCCGGCGATAAAGAACATACCCTTACCAAAATATTAAAAATAGTATCGGGTTCCGATGCTGAAAGCTTGGAAACTATTGCCCAGATTTACGGCAGTATTATAAAAGCAGGTATACATAAAGCACCCACTATTAAAGTAGCAGAAGCTGCCAAAGTAATTGAAAATACGCAACGCGATATCAATATAGCTTTGATGAATGAACTGTCTCTTATTTTTCAAAAAATGGGCATCAATACTTTTGATGTTTTAGAAGCTGCAGGTACCAAATGGAATTTTCTTAAGTTTACCCCCGGCTTGGTAGGCGGACATTGCATAGGTGTAGATCCTTATTATCTTACCTATAAATCGAGCGAGTTGGGATACCACTCCAAGGTAATCTTGTCAGGCAGAAGTATTAATGATTCTATGGGGGCACATATAGCTCGCCAGGTAGTGAACGAACTTATATCGCGTGACTGTAATATTAAGCAATCAAAAGTATTGGTTATGGGAGCTACTTTTAAAGAAAATGTTTCTGATATACGAAACTCCAAGGTAGCCGATATCATTAATGAACTCAAATCATTTATGGTGAATGTGGAAGTAGTAGATCCTTGTGCCTCGTCCGACGAATTAGAACACGAATATCAGTACAGACTTGCCGAAAAACCTGCATCTGATTATGACGGGGTAATAGTGGCAGTAAGCCACAATGAATATATAAACCTCGATGAAAATTATTTCAAATCAATAATGAAACCCAATGGTTTTGTTATTGATATTAAAGGAATTTACCGCAATAAATTTAAAGATATAGGATACTGGAGCTTATAATACTTCTCGATGAAAAAACTTCTGATTACAGGTACTGCGGGGTTTATTGGTAACCACTTATTCAACCTATTATTTAATAATGATATAGAAATAACAGGGCTCGATGTAATAAATGATTATTATGATCCCAACCTTAAACTGCAGCGGTTAAAAAGACAAGGGTTCGATATTGAAAGTATTGAATATGGAAAATTAATACATTCCGAATCAGGCAAGCACCATTTTATTAAACTAGATTTGGCAGATAAGCAAGGCATTGACAAACTTTTTGAAGAAAGCAAATTTGATTATGTAGTTAACTTAGCAGCCCAAGCTGGTGTGCGTTATTCATTAAGCAATCCAGAGGTGTATATTAAAAGCAATATCGATGGTTTTTTAAATATTATAGAAGCGTGCAGATACAATCCCGTTAAACATTTAATATATGCATCTACCTCATCAGTATATGGTTTAAATCAGGAGATGCCATTTGCCGAACAAGCGATTACCGACCATCCCGTTTCATTATATGCCGCTACAAAAAAAACCAATGAATTATTTGCACATACCTACGCACATTTATTTAATGTTCCGTCAACCGGTTTAAGATTTTTTACCGTATACGGACCTTGGGGCAGACCCGACATGGCTCTTTTTTTATTTACCAAAGCTATACTTAGTGGCGAGGCTATTAATGTGTTTAACAATGGGCAGATGATGCGTGATTTTACATACGTGGCCGATATTGTAGAATCGATATCGAGGCTTATAGAAAAACCACCCCACAGCAATCCCGATTACGACTTTAAACATACACAATCATCAGAAAGCTCGGCACCGTATAGAGTGTTTAATATTGGCAATAATAATCCTGTAAACCTCATGGATTTTATACATGCCATAGAGGAAGAGTTAGGCACCCAAGCTCAAATAAATTATATGCCATTACAGGCTGGTGATGTAAAAGAAACATTTGCGAATGTAGAAAAACTACAATCGCTAACTGATTTTAAACCTCAGACCAGTGTGAGAGAAGGAATCAAAAACTTTATAAATTGGTATAGGGAATACTATCAAGTATAGTTTTTCATATATACTTGTAAATTTTTTTAATAATAAAATTCTACTATAGATAGATGCTAATTCACATGATAATTACTAATAGTTTTTAAAATATATTATGTGCGGTATAAGTGGTATTATAGATTTCAACACTCCAATTAACCTCAATGAACTCCTAAAGCTCAATAGCACTATTAAGCACAGGGGGCCGGACGCAGATGGCGTTAAAATAATTGATGAACATATAGGATATGGGCACAACAGACTGGCGATAATTGATTTATCGGAAGCGGGCAAGCAGCCTATGGCCGACATCAACGAGAAAGTATGGATTACTTTTAATGGCGAGATATATAATTATCAGCTTTTGAGAAATGAACTGATTCAATTGGGTTATCAATTTAAATCTAATTCAGATACCGAAGTACTCCTTAATCTATATTTACATTATGGAATTAATTTTATAGGAATGCTAAATGGTATTTTTGCATTTTCTATATATGATACTATTGAAAAAGTAGCTTATATAGTACGTGACCATATAGGAATAAAACCATTGTATTATTCAAGCATTAATGAAAAAGTTATATTCTCTTCAGAATTTAAATCCTTTCCGCTGTTAGATTCTTCATTTAAAAAAATAAAGTACAGTTCACTTTCTGAGTACCTTACCTATGGTTATTTTCCAGAGAATAATACCATATTTGAAAATATATATAAATTAGAACCCGCACATTATTTAAAGATAACGGCCAAAGGTATTTCAAAAACCAGATACTGGAAATTAAATACAGATACAAGTATTATAGATGAGAATGAAGCTGCTTATAATATTGAATCGGCACTAAACGAGTCCATAAAAATGCAGTTGGTTAGCGATGTTTCTGTTGGGTTAACCTTAAGTGGGGGATTGGACTCGACATACCTGCTGGGCAAGATGGCCGAATACCAAGGAGACAAAACAAAAGCTTTTACCATCTCTTTTTCAAATGAAAGAGATGAAAGTTTGATTGCCCAGCAATCATGCAAGTTTTATAATGTAGAATCGATAGTTGAGAATTTTGAAAAAAATGAATCGCTTGAATTTGTAGAAAAATTCTACGCTATCTATGATGAACCTTTTGTCGACTCCAGTGCATACCCTACTATTCTATTGTCAGATGTAATTAGAAAAGAGCATACCAAGGTTGTTTTGGGTGGGGATGGAGGCGATGAGATATTTGCAGGTTATAAAAGATATGCCGCGGTTTGTAATAGTTATAAATATATTTCGCCCAAGCTAGCTAATACCAAATTGGTAAGTACCATAGTAGAATCGGATTTGTTTAAATATAAAGAAGTAAGTAGAAAATATTTGAACAGACCCAGAGTGAAGTATTTTAACGAAGTTTCATTTTTTAAAAATGACGAGATCCGACAATTATTAAATCCTGAAATATATGATAAGAATTATAATGAACTAGAATGGATTGATAAGTATTGGGACGATCAACTTCCTATAGTTACCAATATGCAAAATATTGAAATCAATAATTATTTACCCAATAGTATTTTATTGAAAGTAGATAGAGCAACTATGTTTCATGGGGTAGAAGCTAGGGTTCCATTTCTGGATGTGAATTTGGTGGAGCAGGCATTTAAAATAGATTCAAATCTTATATTTAAAAATAATACACTTAAATATCTTTTGAAAAAAATATTGGTTAAAGGTATGCCCGACGGATTTAATATTCAAAATAAAAAAGGTTTTGGAGCTTCATTGAAGCTGGTAGATAAAAGGTATAAACCTAAATATATTGATTTTATTAAAAATGGAAATTTAGTTAAAGATCATATTATAATGGCTAATTATTTGGATGTTCAATTCAACGAGCATTATTATAATCTAACCAAAATGTATATGTTAATTAATCTCGAACTTTGGTATTCAAAATGGATGTTGGATATGGATATCACGGGTAGATTGAAAGAATTATTATAGACATGGATTATTCAATTATTATAAGAAGTAGCGGAGAAAATACCACAAGTAGGTTATATGATTTTCTTGTAGCACATGCGGATGATAAGGATTGTATAGCGATAGTGAAGGGTTCCCCATTTGAATATACTTTAAAGAAATCGATTGAAAAAGCTATTGAAATAAACAAACCTAAAACTTTATTTATAGATGCGGATATAACACCGGCGTTCAATTTCTTTAGTATTCTTAATCGCGTTTCACAAAAATTTCCTGATGATGCATTGGTTATAGAATTTAGGGCATTCGATTTTTTGTTGAAATATCCAGCATGCAGGGGGCTGCATTTTTATCAACTGGAGTTTTTAAAGAGAGGACTTGATTTAATTCCTGAGTATGGTAAAGAGATTAGACCTGAAACCTATTTAAAAAATCAAATTTGCAAGTTTAATGAATGTATTACCTATAGAGTAAACAAACCCATTGCCTTGCACGATTATTTCCAAAACCCCTATGATATTTTCGCAAAATCTGTAGTTAGGTCTATAAGAATGGATGAGCAGCAGCAGCTTTATTTATCGAGTGAAAGCAAGCAGAATAACCATGGTCGGTTTTATAGTAAAATAATTAATGCGGGGGTTGCTTATGGTCTAAAAATAGGAGCTTCCAAAGTTAATAATAATAGAGAATCATATAGGGAAGAGTTTGACAGATTGTTTGGGGACGAATACAAACATTTCGTACCTAAAAACCAATCGGCTTTTTTAGTAAATTGGACTCTAATTTGGGGTATATATACTTGGTCGTTTAAGGAGTTATATAAATTCGTATTTCATAAACTTAGAATTTACAAATTCTAATAATATTTACTTTTAATAAAGAAATAGTATATATTATTTACCACTTTACATCCGTATCAATTTGATGCATCTGATAGGAAAATTTGAGTAATTTTCGGGTTGGTGTAACACGGCTCAGTAGGTATGGTTTATCATTTGGCAATACAGTGCCCAATACTGTGGTGAAGCTTTCTTTGTAGCTGCATTGTTCCAAATATTTGTATGAAATAGGGGAGTGGTTGCCATTGGGATATGCAAAAAATTGCGGGCGTTTGCCCACGTTCAATTCTATATCGTTGGTTGAATTGATGATTTCATTCGCAATCGTTTCTTCCGATTCAAAATCTGTATGAAGTTCATGGTCTACTCCATGCGAACCTATATAGCCGAGTGCGTTTGAAATTTGCCTGCACTCATCCCAATTGCATAATTGAAACTGCGGAAGTTTTTCAATCATACTTTCTATAAATCCCGAAGGTAGTTGTTGTGTTATATAGTTTAGTTGTTTATTTTTTTCTGCCGCATCCATTTGTTTTAATTTTCTTCGAATCTGCGTAAAGGAATCATTTCGCATACTTTCAGTAGATAAATCAAATTTGGTGTCGAACAGTTCTATTTGTTTGATGGGTGATTTTAATATATTAATCGAGAGCTCAACCGTCCATATACTGCGAGTGGTGCTGCCTATATGCCGGGTAGCTGCGAATATGATATAAGGGCATTTATATTTATTTAAAATATCGGCAGCCAATATATTATTTCGATAGCCATCATCAAAAGTGATAAGTATGAGATTGTCTAAATTTTTTCCAGTTTTTAAGTGCTCATCAAATTCATCGGCCGAAACGATATGGTACTTTTTACTTAAATGTTTGATATGGTATTCAAATTCAGATAGCAAATGAAAATTTCGTTCAAGCAGAGGTTCCGTAATTTTTTCTACAACACCATGATACATCAATACCCTTGCACCACTTACCCTTTTGGTAGTAAAGTGCCTGAACTTGTCTTTTACAATTGATAAATCCATTTGTATAATAGTGGTTGCAAATATATTATAATCCCAAGTAGTTACAAGGGAGTGAGAAAAATAAGTGAAGTAATCCCAAACATCAGGCACAAAAAAGCAGCCTTATTAGAGCTGCTCTTTATATACTAACTAAAATTAAGTTTTTTTTATGCTAATACCACAATTTTGTTGTTCAGCATTTCCATTATTCCTCCTTTTATTTCAAAATTTTGGTTGCCCTCTTTGCTTCTCACCTTTAGTGTTCCGGCTTTCAAACGAGCAACTATGGGTGCGTGGTTATTAAGTACTTCAAAAGTACCGGCACTGCCTGGCAATATCACACTTTCCACTTCACCATTGAAGAGTGATTTATCGGGAGTTAATATTTCTAGATTCATTTACGCTTTTTTATTATTGCCTGTGGTTGGTGTGGTGAGCGGAGTCGAACCATCACCAACCACAGGACTTTACTACTTTGCTTCTTCCATTAATTTTTTACCTTTTTCAATAGCATCTTCAATAGTACCTACAAGGTTAAAAGCAGCTTCGGGATATTCATCCACATGGCCGTCCATAATCATATTGAAACCTTTAATAGTATCTTCGATAGAAACCAATACACCATCCAATCCTGTAAACTGCGAAGCCACAAAGAAAGGTTGAGACAAGAAACGTTGAACACGACGGGCACGGTGTACTACCATTTTATCGTCTTCGCTCAACTCATCCATTCCCAAAATTGCTATAATATCTTGTAACTCTTTATAACGTTGCAAAATCATTTTCACACGTTGGGCACAATCATAATGTGCATCGCCCACAATAGCTGGAGAAAGAATACGTGAAGTAGAATCCAAAGGATCCACCGCTGGGTAAATTCCTAACTCCGCAATTTTACGACTCAATACAGTAGTAGCATCTAAGTGGGCAAAAGTGGTAGCTGGAGCAGGGTCTGTCAAGTCATCCGCAGGAACATATACCGCTTGTACCGATGTGATAGAACCACGTTTGGTAGAAGTAATACGTTCTTGCATCGCACCCATCTCACTGGCAAGTGTAGGTTGGTAACCCACCGCCGATGGCATACGACCCAATAGAGCCGACACTTCGGAACCTGCTTGTGTGAAACGGAAAATATTATCAACGAAGAAAAGAATATCACGACCACCAGATTTTTCATCACCATCACGGAAATATTCCGCAACAGAAAGTCCGCTCAAGGCCACACGGGCACGGGCTCCTGGAGGTTCGTTCATTTGTCCGAAAACGAGGGTAGCTTGCGATTGGGCCAATTCGTGCAAATCAACTTTGCTCAAATCCCAGTCGCCTTTTTCCATGCTTTCTATAAAAGATTTTCCATATTTAATAACGCCTGATTCAATCATCTCACGAAGCAAGTCATTGCCTTCACGGGTACGTTCACCCACACCAGCAAATACTGACATACCTTCGTAAGCTTTGGCGATATTGTTAATCAACTCCATAATAAGTACGGTTTTACCCACACCCGCACCACCGAACAAACCAATTTTTCCACCTTTTACATAAGGCTCTAAAAGGTCGATTACTTTAATACCAGTATATAATGGCTCCGACTTGGTTGTGAGTTGGTCAAATTTGGGAGCGTCTCTGTGGATGGAACGATACTCAGGTACATCGGGTTGTGCAAGTCCATCGATAGATTCACCTACCACATTCATCAAACGACCACGAACATTGTCGCCCGCGGGCATCATGATAGGTGCACCTGTGTCAGTAACATCCATGCCACGAACCAATCCGTCAGTTGCTTCCATCGCAATTGTACGAACTAGGTTTTCGCCCAAATGTTGTTGTGTTTCTAAAATAACTTTGGTTCCATCGCCTTTGATCACATATAGTGCATCCAAGATACGAGGGAGTTTAGCGTCTATGTCAGCAAAGCTCACATCAACTACAGGACCAATTACCTGTGCTACTTTTCCAATATTTGCCATTAAAATTATGTTTAATTTTTAAGGCCGCAAAAGTAAAAAAGGAAGTCGGATAAAACAAGGCATCGTTCAAAATTAAATGAATATATTTCAAATTACACCTAAGTGCTTTTAAGATACCAATATTATATGGCGTTTACTCCCTTAACTTTGCATGTAAATTAGATACTATTATTTTGCAAATTCCTTTCAACAAACCTTATTATACAGGCAACGAAAATGACTACATGGCCCAAGCAATGGCCAATGGGAAAATTTCGGGAGGTGGGGAATTCACCACGCGTTGTCACGATTTTTTCAAAAACAAATATGGTTTTCAAAATTGCTTGCTCACCAATTCATGCACCGCTGCTTTGGAAATGGCAGCTATTCTTATCGATATAAAACCTGGCGATGAAGTGATCATGCCTTCCTATACTTTTGTTTCAACGGCAAATGCATTTGTATTGCGTGGAGCAAAAATTGTATTTGCTGATAGTAGTCCGTTGCATCCAAATATTGATATAGAGAATTTAGAAAATCTGATAACTCCAAAAACAAAAGCTATAGTAGCGGTTCATTATGCAGGCAATGCTTGTAATATGGAAGCTATAATAACAATCGCAAACAAACACAATTTATATATAATAGAAGATGCTGCCCAAGCCATTGATGGGTATTATACATTTGCAGATGGTACTCGCAAACCTCTTGGTTCTATTGGCCACTTGGCAGCTTTCTCATTTCATGATACCAAAAATATTATATGTGGCGAAGGTGGTTTGTTAGTAATCAATGACCAAAAATTTGTTGAGCGTGCAGAAATTATTTGGGAAAAGGGAACTGATAGAAGCAAATTTATTCGTGGTGAAACAACGAGCTATGGATGGGTTGATATTGGTTCATCATTTTTACCTTCTGAACTTGCAGCTGCATTTCTATTGGCACAACTTGAACAAGTAGAAAAAATCCAAAATCAACGACTCCGCATTTGGAATCATTATAATAGTCTATTTTCAAACTCAAATTTCGAAACACCCAATATTCCAATATATAGTAGCAACAATGCACAAATGTATTATATAGTTTTAGAAAATATCGAACAACGAAACAATATAATAGAACAATGCAAAAATGTAGGAATCAATACTGCATTTCATTATCTGCCACT
>JANYDJ010000203.1 GCA_025363675.1 Flavobacteriaceae bacterium
TTAAAACACTGGACGATTTAATTGATCTGGTTTGCGAAAATATTAAAAATGATTTAACTATCAATGAAATTATAACTATTACAAGATTTGGTATTTATTGTAACCTTTTGGGATAGTTTTATAATTCTAATTGGTATAATATATATTCGTGTGTAGTAGATTTGACTACTTTGCCCGTGCCGACGCAGGCAAAGTTGTCAAATCTATGTGTGGTTGGGACGAAGAATTGGGTTCAAACATGCGGTCGGGGTTTTCACATCAAAAAAAAGCACCTAAACAAAAACAGCTCCGATATTCCTATCGAAGCTGTTAGAATTACTGTGTTATATATTTATTTTTTGAATACTTTTGTTATAATTACTTCGCT
This sequence comes from Flavobacteriaceae bacterium, assembly GCA_025363675.1. GTDB lineage: Bacteria > Bacteroidota > Bacteroidia > UKL13-3 > UKL13-3 > CANJUD01. The sequence continues at coordinate 368 of JANYDJ010000203.1, forward strand.
TGCATTTTCTACTTTTACCAAATATAATCCAGTAGCAATTTCAGTGGTGTTGATACTGCTAATTGATATACCTTTTGCATACTGATTGGTATTGGTTAAAAGCAATTTGCCATTTAAGTCCAACAAGCTAATTGTAAGTTTAGAATCATCACTCAAGTTTAGGTTGATATATAAATTCTCATCGGCAAACTGAGGAGTTATGTTATTTAATTGTAATCCGTTCTTGATGTATAGGATCCTTATTTCACTGAATTCTGCAGTGCCATCCATATCAACCATTTCAAGTCTATAATAAATATGTTTGCCAGTATATAGTTTGGCAGTATTTGCATCGACAAAGGAATAATTGGTTTGAACAAATTGGTTTCCTATTGATTTTTCAACCCCGATTTTTTCGAAATTGATACCGTCAAAACTTCTTAGAATATTATAGTGACTGCCGTTAAATTCGTTGGCACTTTGCCAAGTCAACAATGCATTCTGGTTAGAAACAGTGGCATTAAAGCTAACCAATTTTATGGGGAGCGGTTCTGTATTGTCAGCCAATGCAAATACTGAGAATCCGTTCAAGCTGGTAAAGTTTACAGTATTGGTACTGGTGTTAACTGAAGAGCCATAATGCACTTTCCAGTCGCCAGTTCCGGTTAAAGCTGGTTTTTTACCGAGCTTTATATTTGATTCAGCAGAAAGTGTTCCAAGCAATGCCTCGTCATATAATAAAGAAATATCATACAGAAAATTCCCACCGCCTGTTGGGGTTAGCAACCAAAAACCATTCATATATTTTGAAGTTGGATAGGCTCCGGCATTGGTTGGGTCAGGAGGTGTGGTGCCTGAATAGTAATATGCTGACATGGCAGATGGGAATGTAGTAGTACTCCCCACTGCATTTCTCCATTTGATGCGGGCTATAATGCGGCCACCAAAAGTATAAATTGTACTGTCGTTATTGGCAATGGTACCCGTTTGTGTGGCTAATGCAGGCATGGTTGTTGGCACAAATTCATCTGCCCCAATGTCAGTTCCAAAACCATAGGTGGTGCTCCTTGCTCCACCACCAAAATCTGTTGCTATCGATCCTGAAGATGTTCCAGCAACGCCTTTTCCATTGGCATACCATCCTTGTGTTTGATTTGTTTTTATTGATAAATCTCCATTGGCTTTATCAGTAAACAAACTATCTGAATTAACCTGAGTATATAATGCACTCCACGATGAAGCATCGCCACCTGAGTTTGATTTCCAATTGGTGAAGTTATAATTGGTATTTATATAATTTCCAACTTTTGTGGTATCTCTACTCACCAATAGATTATAATCAGAACCAAAGTTACTACCGATAACTTGAGCGATAGGATAATTAGCACCTGTACCACCTGTTCTTTCGTTATATAATAAATTGTTCCTAAGGGTTGTTATTGAACTACTACTGCGGTAATGACAAAAACTATTGTTGCTGCCTGTACTTATACTGCCATTAATATATATACTATTATAATAATATTTGTTAGTGCCGGTACTACCATCGTATATCCCAAAAACCCTTGACTCATTGCCTGCACCTGTTCCAATACTTATCTGATTGTTAGAAAAAACAATTGAAGAAGTGCTGGCCAGGTATATTCCCATTACTTGCGGCGACAATGTACCTGCACCTGTTCCATCAGCTTTGATATTATATATTTTGTTGTTTTTTACTGTAGTGCCACTTGCTGCACTACCACTGATATATAATCCTGAACTATGGTATGAAACCGTTGATCCTGTATTGGTATTGGTTATATTATAAATTGTATTCCCTTCTATATTGCTCCCTGATGTGATACTGCCAGATATAAATATTCCAAAAGGGTTAAATGTGGAAGGAAATCCGCCCGTTGAATTCGATTTGATATCTCTAATCGTATTGTTTTTAATAATTGCCTGGCAAGCACTCGTGATGGTAATACCTGAATTCCTATCATTGGTATTGCGATAGTATGCTATATTTCCAATGGTGTTATTTTCAATAGCAACATTACCGGTGCCTGTATAATTAATCATTCCATTGTCATAATTATTTAAAACGGTATCACTTGCAGTTGCTAGGCCACCAATGGTATTGCCGGTAGTGGTGCCAATATTAATATTCCCGGAAGTTCCTTGAATACCAAAAACCTGCCCACCAGATCCATTAAAAGTGTTCCCATAGTTAGAGATTAAATTACCCTGCACACTGGTTGCGGTAGTTGTTCCCACCGTTAAAAATATACCACTTACATAATAGGGACTGGTGGCGGTTGCCGTAAAAGTAAGTGCCGATCCTGTACGGCTTGAATTTGAGCCTCCTATGCTATTGTTGTTTACTATATGCCCACTGCCTCCTCCTATAATATATATACCTGCAAAACTACCCGAATTGGTTCCAGAGGTTTGATATATATTGTTATTGCTAACAGTATGGGTATTCCCAACTAAAATATTAACAGGAAAAAATGTAGTAGTTCTGGAAGAAGTCTGATAAATATTGTTATGCTGGATAATTGCTCCATCGGCTACGCTTTGCAGGTTTATTCCAAAATTGGTATAATTATAAATATTGTTTCCATCGGCAGCACTTGTGCCGCCCACTGTTAAAGTATTCGTATTGGTACTACTATATACCGCAGCATAGGGTGTTCCTGTGGTGCCGGGTGTGCCTTGTGCATCACGTATATCATTTGCTTTTAAAGTTAAACTATTGGTGCCCGTTCCCATGACTATTGTACCTTGGGTAGCTGAACTGGTATTGGTTTCAATTATGCAATTTCTGATGGTATCGGTTGTGGCATTCCCTGAAATTTGCATGGCAGGCATGCCGCTAGCTGCTGTTGTGTGTGTATTTACTATTCTTAAATATTGACCACTACCGCTGCTACGTCCATCGATAACTACATTTGAAGCACCGTTGTATCTAATCATAGCTTGCGAAAGGGCGGTACTGTTGCTGATGGTTCTTGTACTTGCAGCACTTGGTTGGATGGTCAAGGTATATCCACCCAAGCCACCTACGTTAAGAGCATTAGTTCCATCTTCACTCAAATCGCTAGTAACACTAGCTGTGGTGTTTCCAGAAAGTACTGAATTGTTAATAGCTTCAAACAAACCTCCAGTTCCGGTAAGCGATGTATAAGTTTGAGAAGTACCTACGGTTAATGTAGTGCTCAAAGGTGTAGGAATACTATATGAGAAAGGGCTACTAGGAGCAGAGCTGATACTACTTACAGAGGTTCCACTGAAACCTGTAGCTGCATATGCAGTTACGTTTGGTGTACCATTCAAGTCTTGGGCCACTACAAAATACTGAATATTATTGCCAGCAGATATAGAACCTCCGTTTATGATGCTGTAATCAATCGTAAAACTAAAGGGAGAGCTTCCATTGCTAGCTTGCACATATTTCCAACCGTTGTCGCCGCTTGTATTGCCTACAAAAGCATTTGCATCAGTTGATTTTTTGAAATAAAGCCTAGGTTTATTAGTGGTACTGTCAACGCCAGTTCCCACATCGGTGATAGTGGCAAAATTGGTGAGTGTTCTATTTGAAGTAGAAGCTGTATTTGACAACAATGTATAACTAATAACTGGAGGTGTTCCATCTTGACCAACTTCAAAAGCTCCTATAGAAGGAGTTGACCCACTGCGGGCCGTATTGCTATAGTCGGTTGAGAAACCAGAAATACTAACACCAGCAGCTAATACTGGAGAACCGCTTTGAGGATTTAATACAGTAGCGGAATTAAATGTAGGGTCCGAAATTATCGAGTTTCCATTCTGACCAAAGCCTGTTTGAATAGCCGACAAGCTAGTGCGATCGCTGGTAAGGTAAGCAAGTACACCTTGTGAACCACTCACATAATAATCGTTATAATTAATGGTAGTAAAAGCAGAACTCGCCGCTGCAGAGTATATAGCATAGTTCTTAGAGCCAGTGCCACTTCCATTAGTATTGTTCATTGAGTTCACCAATACATTGTTTCTAATATCTAGTGATGAAGCTCCTGTACCAACATATATACCTGCGGTCAAACAAGCAGCACCATAACTATAATTACCGTACATATTTATACTATTGTAATATACATTGATACCTCCTGCGGTAGTTGTGAGCGTTGTGCTTGTTCCAGCACCGCCCAAACAGATACCCATAGAAGAAGAATTGGTAAAGCTAGAGTAGTTACTGCCGTTTATGCCATAAATAACATTATTGTCGATGGTAATATTGCTGCTGGCAGAACCTGTACCCACCACAATTCCACGTCCTCCATAACCTCCTGTTGCAGAAGTTATAACTTGTGAAATAAGATTTTTGGTAACTCTGGTATTACTAACGCCAGTTTCCACTGATATGGCAACGGGCTGCCCGCTTATGGAAGTTGAAATGCTGAAACTATTGTTTGATACTGTTGAAGCAAGTGTATTGGTTAGTTGCACACCTATGGCGGCCATAGTAGTTCCCGTGATGCTATAAGTGTTCTGTGTGATAGTTACTGAATCGGAGCCGCCACTCGAAGTAGTTGCATTGCCATTTACACACACACCAAACGTGCCCGAATATAATGTGTTGTTTTGTATAGTGTTATTGTCATTGTCTGCACCGGCACTGCCAAAGCTAGAACCGCCGATTGATACACAGTAGTTTCCTGGACTTGTGGCAATCTGTGTACTAATATTACAATTTTTAATGGTATTATAAGTAGCACCAGCACCTGCACCCATACTAACAATTCCAACAACAGTTGTTCCTGTTGCAGTGCTGTTATTCACGATGCTAAGATTCATTGAAGAAGAACCGTTGTTTGAACCGTCGATAATAACATAATCGGCACCATCAAGTCTTATGATAGATGCAGCCGAACCTCTAATGGCAGCAGTTACACCACTTGCAGGTTTAATGGTTACCGTGTTTGTAGACGAAGCTCCACCAAAGGCTGAAATAGCAATAGGGAAAGTTTCGCTAGCAGCATAACCAGTATCGGTTAGGGTAAAGGTAACTGCGGCACTAACACCTCTCAAACTCAGGTCGAGAGCGGCTGCAGTAATGGTGGCATACGTTTGTGAGACCCCCACGTTGTAGTTGCCTGATAATGGAGTGCCAGTTATATAATAAATTTTTGGTGTACTGGGGGCACTAGTAATGCTGGAAACCGATGTAGCTGTAAAGCCAGAAGATGGGTTTGAACCAACATTGGCAGTTCCATTCAAGTCTTGAGCAACTACAAAATAATTAATTCCATTGCTAACGGCAACCGAACCACCATTGATAATACTGTAATCAATGGTAAAATCAAATGGAGAACTACTGTTAGAAGCTTCTACATATTTCCAACCATTGTCGCTGCTGGTGTTTCCAGCAAACGCGTTATTGTCTGTTGATTTCTTAAAGTACAATCTTGGTTTGGTTCCACTTGTAGTATTCACACCCGAACCCGCATCTGTAATAGTGGCAAAACTTGAAAGTGAATAATTTGATGTAGAACTGGTATTTGTAATATTTGTATATGATATAGCAGGAGCAACATTATCGGTCACATTTTCGTAAGCACCAATTGAGGGTGTAGAACCATTGCGAGATGTATTGATATAATCGGTTGAGAATCCAGAAATGCTGGTACCTGCGGCCAATAAAGGTGACCCTGTCTGAGGTGATAAGTTGTTTGTATCGTTATATAAAGGATCGCTAGCTACTGAATTTACATTCTGTCCAAATGCAGTCTTAATAGCCGATAGGGTGGTTTGGTCACTTGACAAAAATCCAAGTACACCTTGAGAACCACTAACGTAATAATCATTATAGTTAATCGTGCTAAATGCAGTATTTGCCGCGGCTGAATAAATTGCATAGTTCTTAGAAGCAGTACCACTACCATTGGTATTGTTCATAGAATTTGTTATCGAATTGTTTCTAATATTAAGTGATGATGCACCTGTACCAACATATATACCGGCGGTTAAACATGCTGCAGCAAAGCTGTAACTGCCATACATATTAATGCTATTATAATATAGATTAATTCCACCAGCAGTAGTGGTGAGTACTGTGCTTGTTCCAGCACCTCCCAAACAAATTCCTATTGAAGAAGAATTGGTAAAGCTAGAGAAGTTGCTGCCGTTTATACCATATATAACATTATTGTCGATGGTGATATTGCTGCTTGAAGAGCCTGTACCCACCACAATTCCACGTCCTCCATAACCACCTGTTGCAGAAGTTATAACTTTTGAGATAAGATTTTTGGTAACTCGGGTGTTGCTCACGCCTGTTTCCAGAGATATGGCAACGGGCTGCCCGCTTATGGAAATTGAAATGCTGAAACTATTGTTAGACACGGTTGCTGCTAGTGCATTAGTTAGTTGCATACCAATAGCAGCCATAGTAGTTCCAGTTATTCCATAAGTATTTTGCGTAACCATTAATGAATCGCAGCCTCCACTTGAACTAGAGGCAGTACCGTTTGCACATATACCAAAAGTACCATAGGTTACAGTATTGTTTTGTATGGTATTGTTGTCATTGTCAGCACCGGCACCGCCAAAGGTAGAGCTGCCCACTGATATACAGTAGTTGCCAGGTGATGCAGCTATCTGAGTAGTAATATTAGAATTTTTGATGGTATTATAGGTAGCACCGGCACCAGTACCCATGCTCACCAAGCCAACTACTGCAGTTCCTGTTGAGGTACTGTTATTAACAATACTAAGGTTCTTACTAGTAGAACCATTATTTGAACCATCAATGGTAACGTAATCTGCACCATCAAGTCTTATAATACAAGTAGCAGAACCTCTAACAGAGGCATTGACACCGCTTGCCGGCTTAATTGTAACAATGCTGCTTGAGGATGCTCCGCCGAAAGCTGAAATAATAATTGGGAATGTTTCACTACTTGAATAGCCTGTATCGGTTAAGTTAAAAGTAACAGCAGCACTTATGCCACGCAAACTCAAATCGTTGCAAGCGGCAGTAAGTGTACTATATGTTTGCGATACGCCCACATTATAACTTCCAGCAAGTGGGGTGCCTGTAATGATATAAGAATTGGGGCTAGTAGGAGCTGTAGTGATACTGCTCACCGATGACCCTGAAAATCCTGTGGAAGGGTTACTGCTCACATTGGGCGTACCCGCTTTGTCC
>JANYDJ010000215.1 GCA_025363675.1 Flavobacteriaceae bacterium
CAAATATAGGTTTATCGATAAATTGTTTGCCACAGCTATAGCATTTGTATAACTGTGTGTCATTTTTCAACCCATTTTTCTTTGTTATTTTTGAGTTACAGTAAAAGCACTTTTTTTATTTTTTGAATACATATCGTGCAAAGCTAATGACAGCAAGGATTATAGCGAATCTTAGCCTACTTTTTGTCCATTAACCCAAATTCTTCCTGTTTAGGCTTGAAAAAATATTTGCCTAATATGACTGCTCCCGTTAAAAAACAAGTGACCCCATCTACTATACTAAATCCTTACTTCATTTCAAAACCGTGAGTTCCCTCCTTCGTCGGGAGGACAAATGCTGCAAGCCTCGTGCTTACAATACCGTTTTGTCATGTCGACGAAGGAGACATCTACGATACAATTCTTTTTGCGTCTTAGGCATTATCCTTGTCTTTATAATTTCGTCTATCATCTTTTGCCACACTACTTGATACTTGATACTTTATACTTTATACTTCCCCAAATTAAACCTTTTAAAATTGGTACAATCATAGATTAAAACAAAGAAAAAAAAGTCAGGTAGTTGCCGACTGATAAACAATTTATAAATCAAAAAAAAATACAATTATGAAAAAGTTAATGATTCTAGCTCTCGTAGCTATGTTCGCCAGCTTCAGCGTTGCAGCAGCAGGTCCGGGCCCAGGTCCAAAAGCAAAACATCACCATGCCAAACAATGTAAAAAAGGCAAGAAAGGTCAATGCCACAAGGGTGGTGTTCACAAACGTATGAACAAGCCTAATGCTCCTGTTACACCTAGATAAGTAGGAGATAGTTGGCGGTTAGCAGTACCATTTGGCTGCATAAAAAAATCCATCCTTATTAGAGATGGATTTTTTTATGCAGTAACGCTATTAGGCGTCAGCCTACTGCCTACTTAGTAGTTATTCCTTACTACTGTTTCAAAAACCTTCCTTCAACAGTAATTCCATTATAAGTAATTCCTTTATAAAAATAAATCCCACTTTCAAAAGCAGCTATATTTATGGTATTTATTCCTTTATATAGTTTTGTATTATATAGTACTTGTTTTCCTTCGGCATTATATATATTGAGTGTTTGATTTTCTTCGCAGTTTATATATATCATATTTGTTGCTGGATTCGGGTATATATTGCCATTTAAAGTAGAGGCAATAGTATGCAAACCCAATACAGCACCTTCACGATATTCAGCACTTTGTATATTATTGTTTGAATCGGCACGCATATCTAATACTTTATCTCCTTCGCCAGGTGCCCAAAATAGATATTGTGAAGTTGGAGGACTGCTAGGCGGTGCAAAGGGTGCAACAGACCATTTTTTAGTAAAGGGGCTATGGATTTCAACTTTCACCTTTTGATCATTCCATATTTTCATTCTCAAGATATTGGGATAGGTTTTGTTGGGCAATTTTAACTGTCCCCAAGCATCGATAAAAGTATGCGATATATAGTTCACGGTAATCCTGATAGAATCAAGAAAAGGAATGGTATCAACGGGAATGGTTTGTATAATTTTAAATGAGTCATCTACTTTGGCACCATAGGTCATAGGTAAGTTTAGCGAGTGAACTTTTATTACAGGAGCTTTCCCTGATGAATCCAAAGGATTTGCAAAATAGCTCCAAACACCTGTGGAATCAGCTTTGAGGAAATCATCATTCATTCGCAGTGAACTGGTAGAATACAGTGTTGCCTCGGGATATTGTGCATGCTTTGGATGGTCTACGGCACGAGAATACTTAACCGTATCATGCAAATCGGCAGTGAATAAGGTGGTAAAATCCCATACTTGGTTGGTACCGCCCGCACCAGCACTTACTGCGGAAGAAAAACTAGTGTCGCGTGCAAAAATGTACTTTTCCCAAGCTTTAGGAAAATCACTTAGCTTGATGGTGACCTGCGAAAAAGCAGACATCGCACATAAAATAGAGGTGGTAAAAAATAATATTTTTTTCATTTGTATGTTTTTTAATGCTGCAAATATAGTGGATAGTCGTTAGTGGTTAGTCATTAGTGGATAGTCGTTAGTGGTTAGTCATTGTTAGTGGTTAGATGATACTAAATTGGGGAGTGACTCGGGTCTATTCACTATATTTGCAGCGGGGCTGGAGTATAAGAAAAATTCAACACTATTCATATACCGACTGAACCAAAGCGACAAAACCAGGCTTTAGCCCATGCAAGTGGGAATGAGCTCGCAAGAGTGTAACGTTAGAAGGTTGCGATGCAGCGGAGGTCAAATCCTATTTATTATGGGATTTTTCTACCGGCCCCTTTTTTACGATTTACGATTTACGATTTACGATTTACGATTTACGATTTACGATTTTGCTGACGCCTGATTTCGTTTGTCATGTTGAGTCTAGTCGAAAAAAATGATTTGGCTAATCCTTAATTGTTATAGTGCATGGGGGCATGGCCAAACAAATGCTTAATCATATCTAGCGGAAGTAGCGACGAATACTTTATACTCACTCCCCCATTCATCATCAATCATTCATCATTAACCATTCATCATTCATCATTAACCATTCATAATTAACCATTATTCATCATTCCCCTATATTTGTCCTGTGATTTTATCGAACCCCTCACACATTTCCAAAATTAAATTTGTGCAATCAGTTGCTGCATGTGGCGTAGCAGCGGGATTGATGTTGGGGCATTTCCCAGGATTAATGAGTATCGGAGCTATACTACTTTGCCTGTGCGGAATTCTACTCAATACAACAAAAGACTGGCGAAATAATATATTTATAGCATTTGCTATATATTGGCTATGGCAAGTAGCAAGCGGCCTGTGGTGTGATGATTTGCACGAATGGCAATTAGAAATTACTCGAAAAATATCCTTTTTGCTCATCCCCATTGGATTGTTAGTTTGCACTGCACGCTTGGTAAAAAGTATAATAATTACATTTTGCCTATCAGCCTTATTGGTAGCTATGCTTAGTGTTGGAAACTATTTTATGCACTACGATGAAATTAATTTGCAAATAACTAAATCGATAGGAATGCCTATTGCTTCGGGTTTGTCGCATATATATTTTAGTATATTTAATGGTTTGGCTGCATTATTATGTATTCACTTATGGAATATGGGCAATAAGAAAAACAAACTTTGGATAGCGGCAAGTATTATATTGATAATTTGTTTACACATACTTTCATCTCGCACCGGTTTAGCTGCTTTTTATCTTACTGTTTTTGTATTGTTAGTACAAATGGTAGTAATTAATAAGCGTTGGAAAATGGCACTGGTGTTGGGCATTGCAGCCTTATTACTCCCTGTTGCAGGGTATTATACTTCTACAAGTTTTCGCAACAGAATAGATAATACTGTGGAAGATATGGACCACTATTTTAATGGTAAATATTTAAACTATTATTCCATCTCGATGCGTTTTGAAGCATGGAAAATTTGCTGGAAAATATTTGAAGAACATCCCATAATCGGGGTAGGTGTTTCTGATTTACCTGCATCGATGACCGAACATTATGATACAAAAAAAATACAATCCGAAGTACGGGTTCAAGAAGCACATAACCAATATTTAGAACAATTAGCTTGTTTGGGCATCATAGGTTTGCTATCGCTGTTATATATATTATATACTATCATTAAAGGACGGGGCAGCTCTTTTTTGGCCTTATCAGTACTGGGCATGTTTGCCTCCGCATTTATGTTCGAATCAGTTTTGGAAACTCATAATGGCATTGCTGCTTTTGCCCTGTTTGGGGCTTTGGTGGTGGGTAATAAGAAATGACAAATACGCCTGCTGGTTGGTAAGGACACCACAGGTGTTCGGAACATCCGTTTGTAGCGTCCCTAAAGGGACTTAAGTTTTATACAAGTCTTCTTTTTACCAATATATTGCCCCTAAAGGGGCTATATTATAAGTCCCATCGGGACCTAACATTGGTAAAAAAACAGAACCACACCCACACCAAGTCCCTTTAGGGACGCGACATTTTACCGAACATCAAAAGCTTCCGAACAGTTATGGTGTCCCCACCAACCATAACTCCCTAACCTTTCCACACCACCCGTGCAAAGTTTCTGCAAAAACAAATAGTACGTTTGCTTATTCTGAATATAACTTTGCACCACAATGGCAAAATCAACTTATAACGAAGATAGCATACGCTCGCTGGACTGGAAGGAGCACATACGCCTAAGGCCGGGCATGTATATAGGCAAGCTGGGCGATGGCTCGGCAATGGATGACGGTATCTATGTATTGGTTAAGGAAATTATCGACAACAGTATCGACGAGTATGTGATGGGAAATGGTAAAACCATCGAAATTACCATCACTGACCATAAAGTTTTGGTGCGTGACTTTGGCCGCGGTATTCCTTTGGGTAAAGTAATTGACTGTGTGAGCAAAATAAACACAGGCGGTAAATATGATAGCAAGGCTTTCCAAAAAGCAGTTGGGCTGAACGGTGTGGGAACCAAGGCGGTAAATGCTTTGTCGGCCTATTTTAAAGTGCAGAGTGTGCGTGATGGAAAAACGAAGATAGCGGAGTTTGAACGTGGCGAAGTTTTGAAAGATCATAAAGAGGCTAAAACCACAGAAGAAAACGGCACTATTATATCTTTTACACCCGATGAAAAAATATTTAAAAACTATCGGTTTATCCCTGAGTTTTTAGAAAATCAAATTAAAAACTATGCATATTTAAATGCAGGTTTAACATTATATTATAATAAACAAAAATATATTTCGAAAAACGGTTTGTTAGATTTGATGGTGGAAAAAACCAATGAAGACAGTATCCGTTATCCTATTATACATTTAAAAGGCGAAGATATAGAAGTTGCCTTTACCCATGGCGATCAATATGGCGAAGAGTATTATGCTTTTGTGAATGGACAGCACACTACACAAGGCGGTACGCATCTCTCTGCTTTCCGCGAGGCGATGGTGAAAACCGTACGTGAGTTTTACAAAAAAGATTTTGATGCTGCCGATGTGCGTGCATCTATTATAGCAGCGATATCTGTTCGTGTGCAAGAACCAGTTTTCGAAAGCCAAACAAAAACCAAATTGGGTTCACTCAATATTGCTCCCGACGGCCCCACGGTGAAATTGTTTGTGAACGATTTCCTTAAAAAAGCACTCGACGATTTCTTGCATAAAAATCCAACCGTTGCTGATGCATTGCAGAAAAAAATAATGCAAAGTGAACGCGAACGCAAAGAAATGGCAGGCATTAAAAAATTGGCCAACGAGCGTGCAAAAAAAGCCAACCTACATAATAAAAAATTACGCGATTGTCGTTTCCATTTGGGTGAAGAAAGTGATGACAAAACTTTAGAAACTACCTTGTTTATTACCGAGGGAGATTCTGCGAGTGGTTCGTTAACCAAATCACGCAAAGTAGAGACCCAAGCGGTGTTTAGCTTGCGTGGTAAGCCACTAAACTGTTATGGACTTACAAAAAAAGTAGTATATGAGAACGAAGAATTTAATTTATTGCAACATGCATTAAATATAGAAGATGGAATAGAAGGATTGCGTTATAATAGAATAGTTGTTGCCACCGATGCCGATGTGGATGGTATGCATATACGTTTGTTATTATTAACTTTCTTCTTACAGTTTTTTCCGGATATTGTTCGTAACGGACATGTGTTTATTTTAGAGACACCATTATTCCGTGTTCGCAACAAACAAAAAACAATGTATTGTTATAATGAAGAAGAAAAACAAGCAGCCATGAAAGAGCTGGGTGCCAAGCCTGAGATAACCCGCTTTAAAGGATTGGGAGAAATATCGCCCGGAGAGTTTGAACAGTTTATTGGTGATGGTATGCGACTAGTTCCGGTATTCCTAAAATCAGAAACCAATATACAAAAAATGCTCGAATATTTTATGGGCAAAAACACACCCGATAGGCAGAACTTTATTATAGAAAATCTGCGGGTGGAGTTGGATGATTTGGTAGAGGCGTAAAGATTACAAAAAAATATAATAGATAGGACGAGAGGAACTTATTCTCTTATATATAAATATCTTAGATTTGCACCGTATATATATGAAAAGAAAATATCAATATCTATATATCATATCCATTTTGTTTTTTGCCTATCCTTCGCAGGCACAAAGCCCCACCAACGATTTCAGAATCGGGATATTTGGAACCAGTTTGGGTTATTATTATAGCGACAGCTTGGGTACTATACCCTATTGTGAACCTTATATAAAAGACAATTATTATTCCAGTGTTTTTAATGTACTGGTGCAGGATGGTTTTAATACCTATGCCCGATATGAAGCATGCTCGTCGGGCGGGCGGGAGAACTTTTTAAAACAGGAATTGCTGTTGGCAAAAAATAATGGAATGAAAATACATGTGGGGCTGGGATATTATTTTAAGCCCACGGTGTTTAATGACACATTTTATGGCAAGGGTGAAAATATATATGATGGCTGTGGTGCCAATTTATTGCCCCATCAAAGTCCAGAAGACAAAGGGTTGTTTAGAATAAACTATGATAATTATTTCAATCATATATTTACACAAGCCCCTTACAAAGATGCTGTGTGGGGTTATCACTTAATAGAAGAAGGAGAATATTGTCACCTACAACACCGCGACCCAAACTGCTACGGTTTTATGGGCTGGAATGAATTTGAAACTGGAAAAAGCAATTGTACCAGTTTTAATCATAAATTTCCTTACTATTATAAATGCGAAACGCCACCTGAAAATGTGCTGATGGCTAAAAATTATTTTAAAAATTTGCTCACTGCTCATCAGGTTTTCGACCATCACTTTATTACCATGCCTGCTATACACAGCAAATCTATTAACGACCATTCTGATGATGGAGATAAAAGTGTATATGATTCTATAAAACATACATGGTCGGGATTTAATTCGCAAGATTATATCAAATTTATGACTGAGCGAGGAGATGTAGTATTTGAAGGCTCATATACTCCTGTAGGCAATAGAATAAAACATACCCGCGAAAAATATAAAAATATATATAACAATGGTTATCATTATTTGGGTCAATATAAATCGATTGATTATACAAAAAAATATTGCAGCAACGTGCAAAAAGTAATAGGAATTGGCAATGCCTGGTATGCCGATGGAGGCGGATATTTGAACAACTATCATTTGGATACAAATATTAAGAATGCCAACTGGCTATGGTTTCAGGCATACACTTCTATCATACATGGTGCAAATGGCATCTGGTTTTGGTGGTTGCACGATATGTGGCTAAAGGACGAGAACCCCAATGTGTGGGATAATATGAAAGACTCTTCGCGTTATGATCGAGCTAATTTTCCCAAACTATATAAAAATTATGTTAGTAAATTAAGCCGCAAACTCAGATATTTGGTCAACCTGAATTTAATATCTACTGAAAAAAATACCCTTATGATGGGCAAAACTGACCATGCTGATACAAACTATATAATACCACCCGCAAAAAAATATATGAGGGGTTTTAAAAAGGAATATAAAAGTGAATCTTATGGATTGCGTTATACCTTAAGAACAAATGGCGAAAACATTATCATGATAGTCTCTAACCCAATGTACAAAGCTGTTTCAACTACTTTAGATTTTTCTAAAATTGCAAATGACATCATACACAAGTCCGATAGTGTGGCAATAATGTTTGAGGAAAAAGAGAAAGTATCGAGCAAAAACTATAAAGTTATATATAACGATGGGCACTATTATATGCCTATTAAAAAAGGAAAACTAAAATTAGATTTTGGTCCTTTGGATGTGCATATACTTTGGTTTGGACCTATTCCCAAAGAATAATTATAATTAAACCGACCTACACTCGGGTTGGTGCACGATGGGAAAATTGCAAGAGTTTGCAATAAAACAACGCTCGTGGGCTGCATGGTGAAGTTCATTAGCACGATCGACCTTGCTTGCTTCTGTTATCGTTACTCGTGGGGTTAGCAGCACTTCAATAAATTTTCCACCGCCGCCATTGTGGCTTTCGGTCATTAAGCCTGTGGCATGATCGTGATATTCGGTTACTATAATACCTTCGTCGGCACACAAGTGCAAATACCAGAGCATGTGGCACGATGAGAGAGCCGACAAAAACATATCCTCTGGATTATATTTGGTGTGGTCGCCACGAAAAGGACTGTCAGCACTGCAAAATAAATGAGGTTTGTTTTCGCATATAAGTGTATAGTCTCTTCTATATGCAGCATAATCGGCAGTGCCTTGGCCGTTGTTGCCGGTCCATATAATATCGAGCTGATAGGTGTGGGATTTTATCATAATCAATTACAAATTTGTTTGCCGCGGCGAATACGAATTACGGATTTTTTGGTGAGAAAAGCAAGATATTTTTTAATATATATTTATCAAATTTCAGCCCCTACAAATTGCATCTGATATAAATTATAATAAGCTCCTTGCTTTTTTAATAAAGCCTCGTGTGTGCCACGTTCTATAATAACTCCCTTATCCATCACCATTATTTCGTGGGCTTTTCTTATAGTACTAAGTCGGTGGGCAATCACTATGCTGGTACGGCCCTCCATCAATACCCCAATTGCTTTTTGTATCATTTGTTCTGCTACACTATCAATAGATGAAGTGGCTTCATCTAATATTAATATATCAGGATTGGCAAGCATGGTTCTCACAAAAGCTATCAACTGTCTCTGGCCCGTACTAAGTGTAGCACCGCGTTCGTGCACATGTTCCAGATATCCGTTTTGCAAATTGGAAATAAAATCGTGTATACCTGCCAATCTGCAAGCTTTTTCTACAGTATCCTGTGTTATACTATCATCAAACAAAGTTAGGTTATTTAATATCGTTCCTGAGAAAAGATATACATCCTGCATCACTACGCTAATACGTGAACGCAAACACTGCAAATCAAATTCTTCAATTGGGGTATCATCTATATATATATGTCCCTCGTATCCGGTATAAAAACGATTCACCAAACCTATCACAGAGCTTTTGCCAGCACCTGTAGCTCCCACAATGGCAAGGGTTCTACCAGGGGTTACTTCAAAACTTATATCCCTTAATACCGGTTGTCCTTCTATATAAGAAAATTTTACATGTTCAAATTTTATATAGCCCTTCAACTTATTTTTCACAATGGTGCCCCCCGTTTCTGTTACATTCTCTTCGTCCAACAAATTGAATATCCTATCGCCTGCCACCATACCCATTTGCAAAGTATTAAACCGATCGGCCAACTGACGGATGGGCCTAAAAAATTGGTTGATGAGCATGATAAAGCCCGTGAGCAAACCCAACGTAGCTTGGTGTGTGGCGAGGGTATTAAATTTTAAACCATACCATACAATAAGTGCGGTGGAAAGAGCGGTGATAATTTCTACCACAGGAAAAAACAGGGCATAGGCAAATACCCCGCGATTTTGTGCCTTGCGGTGAGAATCATTTATTTTTTCAAACTTATTATATTCTTTTTTCTGCTGCCCAAATATTTGCACTATTTGCATGCCTTGTATATGTTCTTGCACAAAGGTATTGAGCCTTGTTACTTGTGTACGAATTTCGTTGAATGATGCATTCACCGCATTTTTAAATATATATCCGGCATAAAATAAAAAGGGCAGTACGGTGAGGCAAACCAAGGTGAGTTTCCAATCTTTATAAAACATTAATGCCAAAATAAAAACGATTTGCAACAGGTCGCCCAAAATACTAACAGCCCCTTCGGCAAATACCTCGGCCAAAGTTTCCAAATCGCTAATAGAGCGTGTTACCAAGGTGCCCACAGGAGTTTGATCAAGTTTGGCCAATTTGTAGTTACTGATAAAATTAAATACCCGCACTCTTAAAGTTTTTATTACATCTTGCCCCACCACCGTGGTAAAATATCCCTGAATAAACTGCACCACTGTTTGAAACATCAACAAACCAATCATGAGCAAGCTAAGGTTCCAAAGCCCAACAGCATCATTGTGCACCACATAATCATCAATTGCAATATGGGTAAGGTGGGCCCGCAGCGGATTGAGCACTGCCATTAAAACTGTTGCTATAATAGCCGTAAAAAACAAGCCACGGTGCGGCAGGGCAAGTTTATATATCTTACCAAGTAAGCTTAGGTCGAACTTTTTTTTATCTTTTTTGGGCTCTGTCAAAAGGGTAGTGTTGGATTTATTTGGTAGCTCAAATTAAAAACTTTGCAAAAATCGGTCATTAGGGTTGTTTTTGTTTTAGAAAAATTGCATAATATTGCAGCAAATAATTTTATACTATGAATTTTCCAGAAAACCTCCGCTACACCAACGACCACGAATGGGTTAGTGTGGAAGGCGACGTAGCTACTGTAGGCGTTACCGATTTTGCACAACGTGAATTGGGCGATATTGTGTTTGTTGAAATTGAATCGGCAGGCAAAACTTTGAACCAACACGAAATATTTGGAACCGTAGAAGCGGTGAAAACTGTTTCTGATTTATTTATGCCCTTAAGCGGCGAAGTAATTGAGGTGAACAAAGGGTTAGATACCAACCCCGAATCTATTAACAGCGACCCCTATGGTGCTGGATGGATGGTGAAAATAAAAATGAGTGATGCCGCTCAGTTTGATGCACTGCTCACTTCAGCTGCATATACTGATGTGGTAGGTGTTTAATTAATGGATAGGTAATAGGAGGAGTGTTCGTTACCTTTGGGTAATGTGTCAGTTAACGCATTTATCATTTCCACCATAGAACATAATCTTGAGGTAGTGTGTTGTTTAAATATTAAATACTGTTTTAGGAAGGCTAATTTTATATTCTATTGTAAAAACATAACTGATTTAAATAATGTTGGAATTTAATCAATAACTATATATTTGCATTATGATTTATCCCAATGCTCCGATACGTGAAGCTCTCTTTGATATAAGGGTAAATAATATAAATATCAAAAAAGTCGAAGACCTGCTTTTTTTGAAAGAAATGGTTTTAGATGATTTGCCTGAAATGAGATTATTACATCAATTTACGAGCAAGATCAATTTTTCATTAGATAAACCTGTTGAAGGAGAGTCTCAATCAGACATCGCTGGTTATGTGTTTGTTTCCAAAGACAAAACAAGGCAACTACAGATTAAAAATGATGGTATAACTCTTAATATTTTAAAACCGTATGAGAATTGGGAAAAGCATTTCACATATTTTATTGAAATATGGAATAAATATAATGAACTATTTTCACCTAATAACATAACAAGAATAGCTGCAAGATTCATAAATAGAATTGAAATACCTATGCCATTCAATAGCTTTCAAGAATATATTGTTAACATGCCCCCTATTCCTATATGTTTGCCACAGGTATTTACTTCATTTTTTATGCAAACGCAAATCCCATGCAATGTAGAGGGAGCAAATGTAAATGCAATTATTTCAGAAACTATTGAACCAATAACAAACGATATCCTGCCATTTATTTTAGATATTGATGTCTTTCAAGTACTAGATGCTGAAAACAAAAATGTAGATTTAATTAAAAATTTCAGTGAAATTCACATATTGAAAAATGATATTTTTGAGAACTGTATTACAGATAAAACAAGAAAACTTTTTTTATGACAGAATACTTATATCCCAACCTGCCTGAAAGCGGAAACTCTTTAGCTATTTCTTCAGAGGCTCAATTTGTAATAAAAAACTTTGAAAATAGCCATTATCTATTTTTGAATGGTAGTTTATATATTCAATCAGTATATAAGCAACAACTGAAAGAAAAATTTGAGGCATATACTTCTATCTGGATAACCGAAACCATGTTCTCTTCTAGTGTACATGAAATAATAAATAACTCTGCTTATCGTTCAATTGTTAAACTTGGTAAAGATGTGATTCCATTTATTATTGAAGAGCTAAAAAAAGAAGAAAATCATTGGTTTTATGCTTTGGAAGCATTAACTGGTCAAAACCCTATTAAACAAGAGCATCGCGGAATCATTAGATTAATGAAATCTGATTGGATAGAATGGGCTGAGAAAAATAATAACTATGATGTTGACACATCCTGCATTTCCTAATACTCTCGTTGAACCTTTTATTATTACAAGTCCGCAAACGATAAACTATAATTGTATTGCATGGGCTTACGGTGACGACACAAAGTGGTATTGGCCAGTTGGTAATTATTATTGGCCCACTGAAATCCCATGCGAATTAAAAGCAGAGTGTTTTGTTCTACTATTTGAAAAGATTGGATATCGAGTTTGTGAAAGTAGTAATTTGGAATTGGAGTTCGATAAGATTGCTTTATACTGTGATAATATGGGCATTCCGACACATGCAGCTAGGCAGTTACCAAATGGAAAGTGGACAAGTAAATTAGGACAACAGCATGACATTGAGCATACCATTTTTTCTATGAGTAATGGGCACTATGGTAATGCTGTCATTTTCATGAAAAGAAAAATCTAACTGTTGCAATCCTGTGAACAAAAGCACTATAAAAGCAAAGCTTTCTATTATATATGCTTTGTTGTGGTTTATACTTGTATTTGTACTATGCAGTTTTCCGGGCAATAAAATTCCCAATTTCGAATTTCTGAACCATATAAGTTTTGATAAAATCATTCACCTCAGTATGTTTGCGGTTCAAATGGTTTTAATACAACGGGCTTTTTATTTAAATAATATTCCTGTTAAAAAATATATTATACCCATTGCTGAACTGCTCATATTTTGGGGTATGACTTTGGAATATATGCAAACAACTTTCTTCATCAATCGTTTTGGCGAATGGATTGATGCCATAGCGAATAGCATGGGCGTAGTATCAGGTGCTTATATATCAACTAAACTATATCATACATGAAATTCCCTGAGCGTGTTGCCATAGTTTTATTATCAATTGGTGTAATATTAAAAACTAGCCAAATACAGGGTGGCGATATTATTATGGTTTCTGCATTGGCGATTTTGTGTTTATTGTATTTCCCTTTAGGATTTTATAGTTTAAAAATAGCCAATTTGGGACACCAGTTTATTATACCTTCTATACTATATGGATTTGTATTGGCAACAATGATAGTGGGCTTGTTTTTTAAATTAATGATTTTACCCGGAGGCGATGCCTGGCAAGTGATTAACGCCCCTGTTTGGGTTTTAGTATTTGCATTTTTAATGTATAAATATTTGAAAGCTACCGATGCGAAATCATATTATAAAAGCATCCTTACTAAATATATTTTTTTAATAATACTAAATCTTATATTGTATATTTTCCCTACCGAAAATTTGATAGAATTATTTAATGGAAAAGGTACCTCTGCCAGTGAGCAAATGAAAAACTATTATCACAAACAGAAAGCTGCCGATGGGTATTATTAGCCGAAATAAAAGATTAAAGACAAAAGAATATATGCTATGTTTTCGTCTTTTGTCCTTCGTCTTTCGTCTTTCTAATACATCTGAGCCTCATTGCCCTCACTGTCTGAACACGATTTTAGGGATTAAAGGATTTTACATGATTAGGAATATGCTCACTGTCTGAATCACAGATTACACAGATTAAGGGATTAACACGGATTAAAACGAATGCAGAAAAATCTGTGTAATCAGTGCAATCCGTGTAATCCGTGATTCAGACAAATTACTCAACAACCAATTTTATCTTTTCATTTCCTACAGAAAGTATATACAACGCAGCGGCTCCCCTCTTGATAGGGGCTGGGGGTGTGTAAAGCACACTCTTCAAATCAACTACAAATTTACCCTCCCCATTACTCATACTATTATATATTTTTCTCCCCAACATATCATA
>JANYDJ010000223.1 GCA_025363675.1 Flavobacteriaceae bacterium
AAAAGATTTACAGGCATTTATAATTGGAACACGACCCAAAATTGGAAGTTTTCAACCAAAAATAATCAAAATTTATGGGACTGAAACTACATTAGCTTTATCATCTAAATTCACTAGTACAGCGGCAGTATAATCAGTCCCATAAATTTTGATTATTTTTGGTTGAAAACTTCCAATTTTGGGTCGTGTTCCAATTATAAATGCCTGTAAATCTTTTTCAATCCAATCGTCTGGAATTAAAGTTACTCCATCACTATATTTCAATAAACCTTTTAAATATTTCAACTTTAGTTTAGTGCTTAATTTTTCAAATTTTTGATTTTTTAAAGTATCAAAATATAAATTTTCAAAATCCCAATTCAAACTATCAATTAAATCCAGATTCTCAATATTTGTAACGATAAAGATCAAATCTTTAATCATTTTCTTATTTACATCATTGTCTTTACTCTGCAGCTCGCAAGCATAAATAATTGTCAGAAAGAAGAAAATTATAAATTGGGATTTTGTATATGTATTCATATTTTATAACGTTTCTAAAGTGGTTAGTGACTAGTATACAATAATGAAGTTTAGCAGTAGTTCTATTTCTCCCCCATTTCATTATCGAACAATTCATGCAATTTTTGTTGTAATACTTTCTTGTCAGGAAGTTGTGTTTTGTACTCTGAAACCATTGTTGGAGAAAGGCTTCTACTCAATGCATATTCAACAACTTCACTGTCCTTGTCTTTGCATAACAAAACTCCAATACTCGGATTTTCATTTGGTTTCTTTACGTCTCGATCTAATGCTTCTAAATAAAAGTTCAGTTGCCCTAAATGGTCTGGTTTAAACTTGTCAGCTTTCAGTTCAATTGCAACCAAGCATTGCAGTCCGCGGTGATAAAAAAGCAGGTCAATGTAAAAGTCGCTGCTACCTACTTGCAGCTTATATTCTTCGCCAATGAACAAGAAATCTTTGCCAAGTTCAAGAATAACATTTTTCATTTGTTTCACAAGTCCACGTTGCAAATCGTTTTCGCTATGTGGCTCAGGTAAGCCTAAAAACTCGAATACATAGCTGTCTCTAAAAGTGTTGATTAGGTCTTGGTTATTTTCTCTCACCAGTGGTGAGAGTTTTGAATTACCTATCATTGTCCGCTCAAAAAGACTTGCAGAAATTTGTCTATCTAGTTCCCGTTTACTATAATTTTCTTGCATAGCAAGTTTAAGATAGAACTCCTTCTCTTCTATTGTTTTACATCTTGAAAATATGAGCATATTATTAGTCCAACTAATTTCTCTCAGCAGTGTTGAGAGTTTTGAAATATCCTTATAGGTCTCATAAAACTGCTTCATTCTCCATATATTCTTGTCGGAGAAACCTTTTATTTCAGGTTCATTTTGTTGAATATGTTTTGCTAATTCAGTAACCACAGCGTCGCCCCATTCCGCTTGTTCAATCTTCTTACTTATATATTCTCCAATATTCCAATAAAGGTTAATCAGTTCAGCATTTACGGCTCTAATCGCGTTTGTGCGAGATTGTTTAATAAGTTGAATGATGTCCGTAAAACGTGTATCCATTTTGTTTCTATATGCCAGTTTTCTACCATGCGAATATAGTAGCAAGTTTTTTACAACAGTCATTCTCCGTTATTTTTATCATCACCTATTATCCCCGAACCCCGACTCACGAATCCTGATTCCAATTTTTTTTGCCCCAAACACATTTCTATATTACCTTTGCCCCCGACAGGAGCCACACGACTTGCTCCCTCCGAATCCCCCAGGGTAGGAATACAGCAAGGGCAGGAGGTCGTAGCGGTGCGATGTGGTAAACCTGTCATTTTTTTTTGCAAAGGTTTGAGCACATTAGATCCACTATATTCTTATCAATACCCAGTAATGGAGCACTTCTACACCCTACAAGGTGAAGGTTTCTATACGGGCAAGCCTGCCTATTTTGTAAGGCTTGCAGGTTGCGATGTAGGTTGTGTGTGGTGCGATGTGAAAGAGAGTTGGCATACTGAAAACCAACCTGTACTAACGGTAAAAGATATATTAGATACCATTAAAAAAACACCCGCCCAAATTGTGGTGATAACCGGTGGCGAACCTTTAATGCATGACTTGAATCCACTGACTACTGTATTAAAACATGCAGGTTTGAAATTAAATATCGAAACCTCAGGTTCAAGCCCCATGAGTGGAGATTGGGACTGGATATGCCTTTCGCCCAAAAAATTTAAAGAGCCATTGCCAGAATCTATAGCAGTTGCTCACGAACTAAAAACTATTATATATAATAAGCACGATTTCGATTGGGCCGAGAAATTTGCCGAGCAGGTAAACAATAATTGTATATTATACTTGCAACCCGAATGGAGCAAACGCAAAGAAGTGGAGCCCCTAATTATTGACTATATTAAACAGCATCCGCAGTGGCAGCTCTCGTTGCAAACACATAAATATTTAGAAATACCTTAAAAATTTTCTATGCTCATCTCTGTAATTTGTCCTTGCTATAACGAAGAAAAATATATCAAACATATATTGGACTTTTTTCTATCAGCCAAACCAGATGATAAGGAATTGCTAATGGTGGACGGCATGTCGACCGATGGTACACGGAAAATTATTGAAGAATATAGTAGTAAATATTCAAATATTCGATTGATTGATAATCCAAATAAATATGTTCCTTTTGCACTTAATACGGCAATAAAGCAAGCAAAAGGAGAGTATATAGCTCGTGTGGATGCACATACTGAATATCCTGCAAATTATTTTGAGAAATGTTATGAAAAAAGTATAGCAACACAAGCCGATAATGTGGGTGGATATATATATTCAAAAGGTAAAACAAATATTGGGAAAGCGATAGCAATTGCCATGAGTACCAAGTTTGGTGTGGGCAATACAGAGTTTAGAACCGAGGCTATAGATGCGTTTGTGCAAACAGTTCCTTTTGGCTTTTGGCATAAATCAGCCTTTAAAAAATTTGGATATTTTGATGAGGAAATGATGCGTAACCAAGATGATGAGTTTAATTATCGCACAGTTAAACTAGGCGGGAAAATATATCAATCGTCGCAGATACAATCTTCGTATTATGTGCGGGATAGTTATAAAGCTATGGCCAAGCAGTATTATCAGTATGGCGTATATAAACCTTTGGTATTTAAAAAGCTTGATAATGCAGGCATGCGGCTCAGACATATTATACCAGGTTTGTTCGCATTATATATGATATCAATTCCTATTACATTTTTCTATAGTCCGCTGCTTGGATTTGCTTGGG
Organism: Flavobacteriaceae bacterium; assembly: GCA_025363675.1. GTDB lineage: Bacteria > Bacteroidota > Bacteroidia > UKL13-3 > UKL13-3 > CANJUD01. The sequence goes on from JANYDJ010000223.1 coordinate 3,286, forward strand.
TGTTGCCATTTTTTTTGTATTTTCTATTAAATATATATTTTTCTTTTTCACAAAAGAGTAGTTTCATAGTAAAACTATTAACTATCCCCGCTTATACATTATTGCATTTAACCTATGGTTTTGGAATGTTGGTAGGGCTTTGGAAGTGGCGTAAACGTTAAGTCGTTCCTCTTCGCATCCGATAGCCATCGGATGGCAGCATCGTGAAATATTTCTTATATATAATCTCTCCTAAATACACCGTACAAAAAATATACAAAGGTGCAATAGGCGACATATACCTACAAATAGAAAGAGTTCCCGTTACCACAATGCTTGTATATAATATAACGAGTAATAATAGAAATATTTTCGGCTCTCGTAGCTTTCTTATCAAAAACAAAACGAGTAAAATAATGAAAGCCAAAAGGTGTAGTATCTGAAATAAGAAAACAATGCGTTCATGGTCTCCGCTATCGGTTGCATACCATGTTTTTACAAACTTTGTGATATATAATTCGGCAAAATCAATTGGATGTTCCGTGGCTTGTGTGCCGAGCTCACTTTTAAATGTGGCTTTCCAATTTTGTTGGTGTGGACGAACACTATTATATAATTTATCGGCAACTGGTTTTCCCTCAAAACGGCTAAGCCCATCGGCAACAGTACGACGCAAGTAAGTGGAATTGTGATTGGAGCCAGCAGAGATTAGAATTAAAAACAAACCAATAGAAATAACGGGAAGAATAATTTTTTGCCAGATTCTAAGTTTTGCAAACAGAAATGGAATAACCATAACGGGTATTAAATATAAATTTATGATACGGGTTTCGATGCTGATGGTAATTAAAACTAATGCTATAAAATAGGGCAGTAGCGTTTTTGTAATATGTGTTACGATATAAAAATATACAGCAGCAATGGTAAGAAATGAGAAAAGACCTTCCGATAAATAAAGTCTAGGAATATTGATAAATAAGGGATTTAGCACCAATATCCATAAACTTAAATAGAGGGTAAGTTGGTTATTGGTAATGAGTTTAAATATTTTGGCCGCAATAGAAATGGTGAACACTAATAGCAATACATTTATCCAATATATAGCATTCAGTCCACCGCCCATTTTAATAACAGCGGCCAAAAGATAGGTATAAACAGGCGGTGTATAACCAAAGCGTTCAATATTTCCATCGGCAATACATTTCTCACCTGTTAGCGATACAAATTGAAAACCTGGAGTTTGGATATTGTTTGCATTGTTCCAAAAATAGTATTTGAAATCATCGGCGGGTTTGTCGAAATGCAATAATTTGATATATAAT
>JANYDJ010000226.1 GCA_025363675.1 Flavobacteriaceae bacterium
TGAACAAACCTTTACCTCTAATTTTAACTTTTATCCCAATCCTTCATCAGGCATTTTCACTTTAAACTTTAACTCCCCACTGTTAGAAGCAAAAGAAATAACACTTTTCAATACCTTGGGGCAACCCGTTCACCGCCAAACTACCAACCAGCAACAAACTATTGTAAATGTTGCCTACCTGCCCAAAGGCATTTACTTTCTGTGGCTTGGCGATGAAACAAAGAAAATTGTAATAGAGTAAAATAAAGTTAAAAGTTAAAATCAAGAAGATGAAACAAGGGTCAGCGGTTGGTGTCCGCACCAACCGCAGCAGTACGAAACAAAAGTGGTTTGTGAGGACACCGACCAAGGGCAACAAACCTATTCAATGGTTTCCTATGCTTATTAATTGATAGCATTCTACTTATAACCTGTTTTTTTTCTATTGCGTAATTTGGGATTAATGTGACCCAGGATTTCTCCGTTTCGCATAAAAACATAAACAGAAAAGCTCAGGATTTTAGTCCCAAGCTCTCTGCTGTTGGCAATACCAACAACTCCCTAAAATAAGATTCACAAAAATTTATTTATCAATAATTGTTCACCTTAGTGATCTTAAATATCTCTGTATGCTGCCCATCAGTAATAGTAATAATATACATGCCAGCGGGCATTGCTTCTAACTCTGTCATGGTTAAATTATTGGGACCTTTACGCAAATTGTATCTCGCATTATATACAACCTTCCCATCTATACTTTGAACCACACATCCAATATTTTTATCTTCATGTGTATTTATCGCAATGTTATAAGTATTTATAAAGGGATTAGGAAACACACTATACTTAGCCGCAGTAGATTTATTAGCTTTACCTAATGCTCTAATTACAGAATAGCTGCTTTCTCCGTTCCAATCAGTCTGTTTAATACGATAATATAGTGTTGAGGCATTCAAATTACCTGCGTTTATGTCAGTATAAGAATAGTTATTAGTGCCTTGAGTTGCTGAAGCATCAATTGTAAAGAGATACTCGTAATCTTTTCCATTGGTACTGCGTTGCACCTCAAAATATTTATTATCTAGTTCATAGGCCGTGCTCCAATCTAGTTTAGCATCAAGGCCACTCCATTTTGTAGTGAATTCTAGCCAGGTTACTGGAAGCGGGCTAAATGCAGTTACTGAATAGGTTGCAAGGGCACCAAGCTCGTTTGCAGAATCTCTCCAACCATAATTAAATGTGAAATTAGTATGGTTGTTTTTTCTAATAAATACATATAAATTAGAAGAGCTAAAGTTTGGTATTTCATATCTATTTGAAGTCGTATTCCAGTATATATAAGAAGAATCTGTATTGGTGGGCCCAGGTTTTAAGATAATATTATTGGTACCGTTATTATAAACCAATATATCATTTGCAGAATCTGGTAAATTGCTAAGAACAAATTTCCTTAAACCATTGCTTCCTGTTGAGCCACTATATTTGCCATCCTCGGGGTCGGAACCAGATACTTTGCCTGGTTTAACCGCAGATGAAAAACCACTAACAGAGCCGTCCGCAGTCCCAGAAGCATCGTCTAAGGTCATTTTATAGGGATAACTACTGTTGCCAGATGGCTTATTGAAATCATTGGGGTTTAGTCCTGTGTAACTCTTACTGTAAGCGGTACAAAGTTGTTCAATCCCCAAATTAGCATTCGTAATGTTTGCGGCTATTAAACTCACCGACAATTTCCCGTTCACTGTTCCATCAGAACCAATTCCCGATCCTAGATTTTCTCCTGTATTTATCCAGTTGGTGGGTAGCATAACAGCTGGTGCTGGATTTCCTTGATTTGTATTGGCAGTGCTAATCATCACTGTATAGGAGCCTGGGTATTGATTACTAAATGTAAATGTTCCATTACTAGCTACTGAAACCTTAGCCAATACAGTATTTGATCCATCTAATAAATAAGCATATACTTGGTTGCCACTTGGGTCATTTATACCAGAGCCATTAACGGTATTATCAACCAATCCGTTTACGTCGTTATATACATTTCCACTGATACTTAATAGGTGGAAAGGCATATAAATTGTCCATGGGTTTAAACAAGGGAAGCCAGCATTATCAAATGGTTTGAATTGAATGGCAACGGTAATCGCACCATTTACTGGATCTATCGTAATTGTTTGCGTAGGTTGACCCGAATTATTGGTAGGCACTTTAACTCCTCCCGATGGGAAGGTCGAAGAAGTATAAGTAGTTCCATTTATGGTAATACTCGTTACGTTACTAGGGAATGCTATAATACTTAATGAATCTATTCTTCCTGCAGTATCAAAAGGGACAAATAGTCCCGATGAAACTGCCACATTTGTAGTGCCCCCAGGGTTTGCTTGGCTTAATATAGTTGTATCCATAGCCATAGGCCGTTGCTCAATACCGAAATTAGCATTG
>JANYDJ010000241.1 GCA_025363675.1 Flavobacteriaceae bacterium
CCGGAATTGCTTTTTGAAAAACGGAGAGTGTGTGAAATAAAATCGGTTTGCCGATTAGGGGCAAAAATTGTTTGGGCACATCGCCACCCATCCTTTGCCCGCTTCCTCCTGCAACGATTATTGCAAACCGTTTCACAATAATTTATATAATGAGCATGGCGTCGCCGTAAGCGAGGAACCTGTACTCTTCTTTAATAGCCTCATTATAGCACTCAAACGTGAAATCGTATCCCAACAATGCCGAAGTAAGCATTAACAAGGTAGATTCAGGATGGTGAAAATTGGTGAGCATGCTGGTACAAATCTTAAAAGGATAGGGAGGATATATAAACTTATCTGTCCAACCATCAAAAGGGTTTAGTGTTTTGGTTGATGATACTGAAGTTTCTAAACCACGCAGCGTAGTAGCACCGATGGCACAAATTTTCTTTTTATTGATACGGGCACTATTCACTATATCACAACATTTTTGCTCGATATGCAAACTTTCAGAATCCATTTTATGTTTGGTCAAATCTTCCACCTCTACTGCTTTAAAAGAACCCAGACTAGCATGCAAAGTGAGCTCAGCGGTTTGTATCCCTTTAATTTCCATACGCATCATTGTTTGTCTGCTAAAATGCAAACCTGCACTGGGAGCCGCAACAGCACCTGTATGTTTTGCAAAAATGGTTTGGAAACGTTCGGCATCCAAATCTTCAACAGGGCGGTTTATATATTTGGGAACCGGTGGCTCGCCAAGTGTTTGTATGGTTTTCCAAAGTTGTTCGTCGTTGCCATCAAACAAAAAACGGATGGTACGGCCACGTGAAGTTGTATTATCTACCACCTCGGCAACTAACAAATCATCATCGCCAAAATATAGTTTATTGCCTACTCTTATTTTACGAGCTGGGTCAACCAACACATCCCATAAACGCATTTCTTTGTTAAGCTCACGCAATAAAAAAACTTCTATTTTGGCACCAGTTTTTTCTTTGCTGCCATACATGCGGGCATTAAATACTTTGGTATTGTTGAACACCATTACATCGCCTTCTTTAAAGTATCCAAGGATATCCTTGAACATTTTGTGCTTGATTGTTTTTTTGGTGCGATCAACTACCATCATGCGGGCATCATCTCTGTTAGGAGTTGGGTAGCTTGCGATAAGTTTTTCGGGAAGGGTAAATCGGTATGCGGCTAATTTCATTATATATAATTTGGTTATATTTTGGCCTTGCTAATCAATAAGCAAAAGTTGGCCTAATTTTGCCGCAAAAGTAAGGTAAAATCCACCCCATTGCAAATATAATTTGACTCCTCAAATACATCATTGCCAGTTTATTCCTGTATATCTGCCACCAGTAGAGCTATTCGCCGCAATGGCCCACTGCCAAAATATTAATTGGGTAGTTGATGGATTATATATAAAACAAACCATTCGTAACCGCTGCACAATATTAGATGCCAATGGCCCATTAGATTTGGTGGTTCCCGTGCAAAAAGCCAACAGCAAACAATTATATAAAGAAGTAAAAATAAGTTATCATGACAATTGGCAAAGGCAACATCTAAGGGCTATTGCATCGGCTTATGGCAGTAGTCCGTTCTATTTTTATTATAAAGACAAATTTGAAAATATAGTATTGCAGAACTATAATTATCTAATAGATTTGAACCTTGCAATCACTGATATGCTTTTCGAAAGATATAAATTAAAACCCGTGCAAAGCAAGATAGAGCTATCAGAAAACACGATTATAAATCCCGCAATACAAAAACAAAACGAACGCAATTACCTAATGCAACTTGCTTCTAAGCAACAAAACTATCCGCAGGTGTTTTCCTCCAAATTTGGTTTTGTTTCTGGGCTCAGCATATTAGATAGGTTATTTAATACCGATATGAAACCTTATAATACCGAACTGTGATAAAAATTCTAATAATACGCTTTAGTTCCATTGGCGATTTGGTGCTCACCACCGCCGCAATAAGATGTTTGAAAGAAGAAATACCAGGTTGCGAAATCCATTTGTTGGTAAAACCTGCTTATCAAGAAGTACTTGCTGCAAATCCTCATATTAGTTATATACATTTATATGGCGAAAATTTGGAAGAAACATTGGTAGAACTTAGGGCACAGCAATTCGATTATGTTATAGACTTTCAAAATAATTTTAGAAGTGCAAGAATCAGCAAAAAATTGGGAAAACCTGTATATAAAGTTCGCAAGCATAATATACAAAAATGGCTGATGGTGAACCTGAAAATGAAGAAACTAAAAGTTCCTCATTTTGCCTTGCGATGTATCCAAACACTAAAACCATTGGGAATAACAGACGATGGTAAAGGGTTAGACTACTATTATAATACGCCTACCCTGCCACCGAATATAATTCCTGATAAACCCTACTACTGCATTGTGATGGGCGGTACCCATTTCACCAAACGATTACCCAATTCAAAAGTGGTGGAACTGATAGAAAAAATTGGCAAACCAGTAGTACTCCTTGGCGGTAAAAAAGAGATAGATGATGCCAAGTGGGTGGAACAAAAACTTTATACAAAAATATATAATTGTGTAGGACTACTTACCTTGAACCAATCGGCTTTATTAATTGACAAAGCGGTATCCGTTATAAGTAATGATACGGGACTGATGCATATAGCGGCGGCACTAAAAAAACCAATTGTATCTATTTGGGGAAACACCACACCACAAATGGGAATGACACCTTATTACGGCCAAGAAACCATGCCCCAACTATATAGCGAAGTAATGGGATTATCATGTCGTCCCTGCTCAAAACTTGGAAAAGATTCCTGCCCCAAAAAACATTTCAAATGTATGATATACCAGGACTTGGATAAGATTGCTGAATTTGTGAAATGATTTACGATTTACGAATCTGTCATGCTGAGTTAATCGAAGCATACGATTTACGATTTTGCTGACGCCGCATTTGTCTGAATCACAGATTTGCACGGATTACTGAGATTACACGGATTTGCTGACGCCTGATTATGGATGCAATGGTGAGCGGAGTTGAACCATGGCTGACACCTA
>JANYDJ010000251.1 GCA_025363675.1 Flavobacteriaceae bacterium
TTTATACTTTTATATTAGGCTACTTTTTTATTAGCCCCTCGCATAATCGGTTTAAATAGGCTTATAATTGTGGGTGAAAGTTAGTTTTTAGACGGACTGACGTTAGGCGTCACTGCACAGCGACACACTACAAACCGATAATACAATGAAAAACCACGACTACTGAAAACTGGTTACAAGTGTGAAAATTAAATTATTAAAAATTAAAATAACAATTAAAAATATGGCAAGTATCAATCCACACATTAATTTCAACGGTAATGCAGAAGAAGCATTCAACTTTTACAAATCAGTATTTGGCGGAGAGTTCGCAAAAATAATGCGTTTCAAAGATATAGCAAGTGCTGAATTTCAGATAGCAGAAAATGAAGCAAATAAAATAATGCACATTGCTTTACCAATCGGTAAAAGTATTTTAATGGCTAATGATGTACCTGAAATATTGGGACGAACAAACGAAAATGAGAACAGAAGCAAAATTGTAATTAGTGCAGAAAGCAAAGAAGAAGCTGACAAATTATTCAATGGACTTTCGGCAGGCGGACAAGTTGAAATGCCTATTTCCGACAGTCCTTGGGGTACTTATTTTGGTATGTTTAGAGACAAATATGGAATTGAATGGATGGTAGATTTTGACCCTAACTATAAGGGCCAAATCTAGCTGAATAAAAACAACGAACAGTTGAACAGCGATAACCGTTGCATAACTCATTTTCAAACCCTCTTTCCCGTCTTTGTATACCCAAAAACCGATTGCATCAGAGCTATTTTAAAAGTGCTATTTTGTAAAACTATATATTATAGTTTTGAAATTGGGGGGCAGCAGCATTATTATATAATTTGGTTAAAAAAAAAGCAAAGCTTCGAACTACAGCTATATTATATATTGAAAGGTGCAGGTAAGAGCGGAAATGTATGCAGGAAATTTGAAAAAACAAAAAAACCGCTCCAGATGGAACGGCTTTGGTTTGGTTTAAGAAATTCTTTCTTATAAATTATTTTTCAATAGTTTATAGCTCGAAGTGTTTCCATCATTAGTATCTATATACAATATATACATGCCTGCAGGTAAATGCCCCAAGTTTTCAATAGTTAATGTTTGATCGTCTTTCACCGAAACATTTTGCTCAGTGTATATTGTTTGGCCATCCAAAGCAACTAGTTTAAGGTTCAATTTAGAAATTGAAATCATATTTAATGTAATTTGATTTTCGAACATAGTGTTAATGTGTTTAACAACATTATGCTTCGAAGCCTGCTTGCTCACTTCACGTATATCAGTTAAGTGACCTCTACCGCTGAAATCAAATTGCTCAAGGCGATAATATACTGTTTTGGATAACTCTGCATTGTGGTCGTCAAAGCTATAGTCAATTTTAGAATTGGTATTGCCATTGCCTAAAACCTCCCCTACCCGCTCCCAGTTTTTTCCATCGGTACTGCGTTCTACTTCAAAGCGATCATTATTTACTTCGCTTGAAGTGCTCCAAGTTACTGAAACAACGCCATTGGAAACTTTGGCAGTGAATGAAACAAAGGTTACATGGCCAACATCTGTTGAACCAGCTTTTGCCGAATTTATAGTGAAAATAAATAATGCGGTAATGGTAAGTAAAAGATTTTTCATAATTGAAATTTGATTAATTAGTTTGTGAAAGAGTAGTTATTGTTTCTAATTCGCTTCTTTCTGTTAACAAAATTCAGTTAAAAAAAATGTTGATTTTATACTTTGCAATGCATTTTCTTACATGGCTATAAATTCAATTTTGAGACTTGCCGTTACATCTCCATTTCGTGAAACAATCATATTTATAGGTAGTTTAGCTAAAAAAGATAGCGTATGTATAAATTGCTTTATGGGCTTGATATTTTATAAATCTTACCTTACATTATCGGCGTAAGCATCATTGATTGACCCGTTTTTTATTGCTCTGTACACAAATACGCTATACTTTTCCCGTGATTATGTAGAAATTACTATTGTTTGGATTTATGAGTTGCTATCATTTACATTTGTCAAAATTAGTAAAAGTAAACAAACAATATATCCTTATGTATAAAAAAGCAATCTTTACTTTACTTATCCTATTATTATATACGTACAGTTCGCATTCCCAAATCACACCATCCAATAACAAAATTGGCCTTGATATTAACATGCCCCAAAATAAAAGCTTCAATTATGATTCGTGTTTTGCTCTAGGTGTGAATTTGGGAATGAGCCAAGTCGGTATTCACCAAACATGGACAGCACTAGAGACTGCTCCGAATACTTTTAATTTAAGTATTCTAGATATTGCCAATATATATTATCCCGCATACAATATACCGATAGATTTGAATATTGACCCTCTTGAAACGAATCATATAGAAGTTCCTTCCGATCTTGTGTCGGTTGCTTTTAACAATTCCACTATGATAAACCGTTTTAAAACATTGTTGGATAGTGTAAAAATACATATTCCCAAAGTAACGCTTTCATCCCTCGTAATAGGTTCGGAAGGTGATATATATATGGGAAATAATGCAACACTGTGGTCGCAGTACAAAGTGTTTTACGACTCAGTTGCTGCTTATGCAAAAACACTTTGGCCAGGCTTGAAAGTGGCTACAGAGCTTACTTTTAGCGGCATTACAGCTTATCGTACTTATGCCCAAACTTTAAATACAAACAGCGATTATATAGGTGTTTCTTATTATCCATTAAACTATGATTTTACGGTGAAACCCGTTTCTACAGTTTCTGTAGATATGGACACTGTGGTAAGTTTATATAATTCCAAACCTATCTGTTTTTATCAATATGGTTATCCATCGAGTACCTCATGCAAAAGTTCGGAAGCCATGCAAAAACAATTTATTACAGAAACATTTAAAAGCTGGGACAAGCATGCAGCCCATATACGCTTAATAGATTTTACTTGGCTGCACGATATGGATACTGCACTGGTATCATACTATGCCAAATATTATGGTTTAAATGATACTTCTTTTTTGGAGTTTCTACACACACTTGGTTTCAGAACCTGGGATGGGAACGGAAAAGATAAACCCGCTTTTGTAGAATTGCAATGTCAAACCAAACAACGGGGCTATAATACATTAACCATTAGCTGCACAACGGGCATAAGCGAAAACATTTTCCTGAAAATGCTCTTGCGTTATGGCCAAACCCTGCAACAGGAACTGTTTCAATCGGCTTTGCAGATACAAAAAATACAATTCAAATATATAATAGTACAGGTCTGTTAATAAAAGAAATAGATATCATACAATCGACAAAGCAAGTAGATATATCAGACTTAAAAAATGGCTTATATTTTATACAACTTAAATTTTCTCCTCAGCTTATACAAAAACTTATTATACAATAATATTTTTTTTACTCAATTTTATACCATAAAATTGAGTAAACTTTTTAATAATTAACTTATGGATTTATTTTGGATTTATGAAATACCTGTATGGTTATCCTTTTGTTTGGTAGTAGCTGCTATTACGGTATTGGCGGTAGCAGGTATTTTTATTTGCAGGCCCTTTGCTCGTAAAGTATCGAACAAAGACGGCAATAGCAACGATTTAATTTCCTATTTTCTATCTGCCATAGGCGTTTTTTATGGCATAACTTTAGGTCTGATAGCAGCAGGTACTTGGCAAAATTTTAATGATGCGGACGACAAGGTTAATTTAGAAGCGGCATCTGTGGCTGCACTATACAGAGATGTGAGTGCCTTCCAAATACAGGATGCAGCTATATTAAAAAGTAAATTAAAAAGCTATGTATTTTATGTAATAGATACTGCATGGCAATTGCACAGACAAGGGATAGCACAAACTAGAGGCACGGAACTGCTTACAGATTTTCAAAAAACATTATATAATTATGAACCGCATGGCTCAAGAGAGGAAGCAATTTTCACAGAGGCTTTAAAGCAATTCAATTCTTATATACAATTGCGGCGACAAAGGCTGCAATGCGTAAATAATGGAATTGTGGCAGTGGTTTGGTATGTTATTATATTCGGAGCTGTATTAACGCTTATTACTTGTTGCTTATTCCACTTTGTGTCTCTACGACTGCATATCGTTATGAATATTATTATAGGAATTACAATAGGTTCCCTCATCCACGTAATCATTATGCTCGACAATCCATTTAGAGGTAATATCGCTATCACTCCCGAAGCTTTTGAGAATGTATATCATGATTTGATGATGAAATAAAAGATAATTGGTGCAGCATTTATACTTTTTATATTGTTATCTTTATACAATACAAAAAAATGATGCTTAATAAAAAATATCTGCTAATTTTATTTATTATAATTGCAATAAACAATGGGACTTTTGCCCAAACTATTACAATAAGAGGTGGATTAAATTTAACACGTATTCGAGACAATCCTGGGTCTAATTTTGTTTGTGATGCAGGAAATGGGAACCTCATAAGTATAGGCTATCATGGCGGATTAAATGTTAATATTCCAATATACAAAAAGGTTTCTTTCGAAAGTGGCTTGATACTCTCAAGAAAAGGATACATCCGCGACGATGGAGAATATGGAGACCATATAAAAGGATATGAAAATCTATTATATCTAGAAATGCCTATAGCTGCGAAATTTTCCTTTAATACCAATAGTAAAAAACCATATTTTTTCTTTGGCTCCACCTTGCCGTTGGATTAAAAGGAGAAAGCAAATTTGAATAGATAGAATTAGGGAAAACGCATTTTTTAAGTAATTATTTTAAATGGGGAGCTGGCACTAATGATTACAAAAGAATGGATTGGGGATTAACACTGGGTGCTGGTATTGAACATAAAGCAATGCAATATGGATTTGTGTATTCATGGGGTTATAGAAACATTACAAATTATGAACCTCCGTATTCAAAAAGGTATAATGCCGCATTCCAACTATCGGTAGGATATAAATTTAATTTAAAAAAGACGAAATCGTAATTCGGTGTAGGGTGCTTTACTGTTTATTCGTAATTTGAAATTCGTAAATCGTAAATCTAATATTATCTTTTCTCTTCCATCTTTTATCTTTTGTCTATCATCTATTCCCGTTAAATTTGCCCCATGCCACGCCGCATTTGGTTTTATATATTATTGTTGTTTTCCACGCCCGCCTTCGCCCAAACCGAAGACGATGACCTACAGCAAGAGCAACAACTGATTGAGAAACTTACAGAGAACCAAAGCAGCAATGCCGATGTAAATGAATGGACAGAACAGCTTAGGCAGTTTGCTCAAAATAAAATAGAACTGAACCACTGCACCCGATCGCAATTAGAACTGCTTGGGCTTCTTACTGACATACAAATAAATAATTTATTTGCACATATAGCAAAGTTTGGCAACCTACTTTCTATTTTAGAATTGCAAGTAGTACCAGATTTTGATGTGGCCACCATAAAAAGTATACAACCATTTGTAATGATACAAAAGGATTGGTTGCCGCAAGGTATTGGTATTAAAGGATTGTTGAGTGGAGGCTCGCACCAGTTAAACTGGCTCAATCAAGTACAACCTGAACAAAACGAAGGACAACGACGCCGAGCAACGGGAGATACTGTTGGCAAAAGCTATTATCCGGGCTCCCCTGTTCGTTCAGTATTTCGCTACCGTTATTCATTCTCCGATAAAATAAGTATATCATACTTGGGAGAAAAAGATGCAGGCGAACAATTTGGCAAAGGCATCAACAAGCAAGGTTTCGATTTCAACTCCGCACATATAATGATTGGTGGGTTTAAACATATACAGAAATGGGTAATCGGAGATTTTAATATCACCTTAGGTCAAGGGCTTACTGCTGGAAGCGGATTGGCTTTTGGCAAATCGGCAATGGTATTGAATCTTAAAAGAAACTATAATGGTATTAGGCCTTATCGTTCAGTTAATGAAAATGAATTTATGCGGGGCACGGCTATCACTCTTAAGTTTGGCAATTGGTGGGTTACTGGTTTTGCATCACGCCAGCATTTAGATGGATCTGCAAGTCAAGACACATTTGCAAATGAGTCAGGAACTATTGCAGGATTGGTAAGTACTGGTTATCATAGAACAGCAAGTGAGCAAGCAACAAAACATATAATACTTCGCAATGCACTTGGAGGAAACGTAAGTTATAAAACCAATAGCTTTCAAATAGGATTGAATATATGTTATATAAATTTTGGACAGCCATTCGCCCCACAAAGCAAACCCTATAATTTATATAAATTTCAAGGATCAAATAATTTTAAATTTGGAACTGATTATAGATATACCCATCGCAATTATACTTTGTTTGGCGAATTAAGTATGAACCAAAATGGAGCATTGAGTGGTTACCATGTTTTAATGATTAGCTTAACCAATAAACTGGATGTTGCCCTAATGATGCGACACTATGCAAAAAATGCACAGCCGCTTTTATCGAATGCAATAGGCGAAAATACCAATAACGAAAATGAACAAGGATTGTATACTGGCTGGATATATAAACTGGGAAGAGGTTTTACACTGAATGGATATATAGATTTTTATCGCTATCCTTGGATTACCTTTAATACCGATGTACACAATAGTTATGGTGTGGATCATTTAAGCCAATTAGATTTTCAGGTATCGAAAAAGACAAGTATGTATTTTAGATATAAGTACAAAATGGGGCAGCTTAATAGTAACAATGGAAATGTGTTTTCATCACTAGATGACCAAGCACGGCAGAACTTTAGATTTAATTTAAGTATAGCATTACCAGGTCAAATAGAATTGCGTTCGCGAATAGAAGCATCATTATATACACATACCAACCAAGCAAGTGAACCAGGTGTTTTGGCTTATCAGGATATAGAAAAACATTGGCGTAAATTACAACTAACAGCACGAGTTGCATTCTTCAATATGCCTAGTTTTAATAGCCGAGTATATGCTTATGAAACTGAAGTGCCTTTTGCTTATTCTATTATACCTTATTATGGCACCGGCTCTCGATATTATATAATGGCTCGTTGGCATCAATCAAGAAATTTTGATATATATTTTCGTTTAGCACAAACCTATTATAATAATTCAACAACAAATGGTAGTGGTTTAGATTTAATTCAAGCCAATCATAAAACTGATGCTAAGGTGATGCTATCGTGGAGAATACAAGGTCACCCACCAAAAAACTTGGCCAGCAAATAAGCTGCCCCTGCTGCCACAGCACTTATCAAACATACTCTTAAGGCACCCAAAATTGGATTTTGCCCCGTAATCCTCGATTTAAAATATCCGAATACCAATAAAACAATTCCTGTTGATATTGACGACCATATTAAACCTTCGTTGGGGGTATTGGTAGCCCAATATGACAACAAGGGTATCATACCTCCTACTATATAAGCAAGTGCTATTATTAATCCGCTTTTATAGGCTTGGTTGGGATTTGGTCTTTCCAGCCCAAGCTCAAACCGCATCATAAACTCTATATAGTTTTCCTTATCTTGTTTTAAATCTTCAATAAACAATTTTCTGGTAGCGGCACTAATGCCATACACAATTAAAGCCTCATCCACTTCCAGCTCTTCTGCTTCTGGCATGTGTTCTATCTCATAAGCTTCACGCAGTCGTTCATTATCATAATGTTCTGCACCAGTTTTTGCAGCCAAATAACCTCCCAAACCCATCGCTATTGACCCCGCCGCCACTTCTGCTATGCCCGCCGTTATAATAAGATTGTTGTTTGAAAGTGCACTACTCAAACCAGCTGCCAAAGCAAAAGGCACCGTTAGGCCATCACTCATACCGAGTACTAAATCGGTTAGAGATTGCGAACCTTTAAAGTGTTTTTCGTGTCCCATCCTACTTATTCAGCATCGACAATTTAATTTGGGTAAGTTTTCGCTTGGTGTCCCGAGCAAAATCACTGTTCATCATCCAATCATAATATGAGGGTTCATTTTGCAAAACCTGCGTTACCGGCTTGCCTTTATGTTTACCAAAATTAAACAGAGGCACTTTGTTATTATCATATATAAATCGTCCGCCAAAATCTACCAAATTTGATTTACCCGCAAACTCTGATAGTTTATCAATTTGATTTGAAATTTGCGGATATCGTATGAGTTGTGCTTTCAGTATCTCATAAGTAGCTTTGGTATCCGCCATAGCAGTGTGGGCGTTTTCTAAATCTTTATTACAATAAAATTTATATGCAGCCGATAAATTTCTAGGCTCCATTGTATGAAATATTCGTTGCACATCTACAAACTTTCTATTGTCACTATCAAATTCCACATTGCTTCTTAAAAATTCTTCAACCAATAAAGGGAAATCAAATCTCACCGAATTAAATCCAGCAAAATCGCAATGTTTCATATACTCATTTAACTCACCTGCTAGTTGTGCAAACGTGGGTTCATTTGCTACATCCTCATTGCTTATACCATGTATTGCAGTTACCTCGGGAGGAATTGGAACAGTGGGATTAACCAAATATCGTTTGTCTTCTTCGCGTCCATCAGGAAAAATCTTAACAATTCCTATTTCTACAATTCTATCAGTAGCTACATTTGTGCCCGTTGTTTCTAGGTCAAATACTATAAGGGGTCTATTAAGTTCTAATTGCATATAGCGGCAAAGATGGTATATGTTCCGCTATAATTATCCGGAAAATATGAACCAAATTCGCACGATTTTGCGTGCCGCCTTACCACAAAAGCTATCAACATTTTAAGAGTAAACTAAATACAAAATTGTTATTGATGAACATCGAACGACTATTTATAAAATCCCATTTAACAAAAAAGCCTTCCGTTTTCACGAAAGGCTTTCCATATTTCTTCAATTATACATTTAAAACTCCCACAAATTGTGTTCGTATTCAAACAATTCTTTCTTAATATTATCACTTTTTATCAATGCATTTATTGGGCTGCTTTTAAATTCATCAAACTGGTTGATACGCATATCAAACGGATTTGACTCTTTATATACCCAACTACTAAACATACGCATTTCGAAAAAGTCGTCGTACGTTAACCTAGCAGCATCGTTATTTCGGTTATATACTTCCTGGTGAACGGCTACATTACGAAAACACATACTGTCCTTACCTGTATTATCATGATATTTGAAATAACAGATTGGAATTTCACTTGCTGCATTAATACCATTGGTAGTTTTCATAAACATCGGAGCGATATATATAATGCGACTATAGAAACGAGATTCTTTTTTATCAAAAATCCAATCTTCCATAATCTTATATCGTTTAATTCCATCATCCCAATTCAATCTGATTTGAATAACAGAATCATGGCTGGGTCCGAAAGGGTCTGTTGGATCATCTGGAATGGTAGTAACCTTTTCATCGCTCGTAAATTTAAGTACGTCGTCAAGGGTCATTTCTCTATCTAATGAATCTGACCAATAAGGGGTCAAATAACCTTCAGTCATTGAGTTCTGTAATACGTGTGAAAGTGGATTTTTAGGCCAGTTCATCAAGATATTCATTTTCTCACGAACATCTATCAAACGCTCTACACGCCAGCAATACATTACATCAGCTTCACGAAGGTGTGGCCAATATATAAGTCCACGCTCATTTACAGAAGAACGATTATATATAAACTGGTCAAACGTGTTGCTTGTAATCTGGGCATTTGCCTCAATAACTAGCAACCAAACCAAAATAAACTGTGCAACCCTTTTCATATTTGTATCGTATTTAAATTAAATTTTATTGTACGGTCAAAGCAATAGCTGAAGGTAAATTAACAATACCTATTTTACCTGGTCCTTGTGCTGAAATACCTGATACCTGAATTGTTTCTCCACTACGTGCATTTCTTAAAGCATCTTTTATCTGTTGTGTAATTGCAGGACCCGCTACAGTGAAATACCTTGCGTCTTGTCTTTTAGGAGTATATACCAAAGTATATTTAGTAACGGTATATTTCATACCATCAAACAAAAACTCTGGTCCTAGACCTGCCCAAATAATAGATTGTAACGCAATTTCGGCGGGAGCAATTCTTCCACTTTCTTTTGTACCAAACATTGGGAAAGGCTTAGGTACTGCTTTAATACGGAACGACATTGAACCCATCACTTTACCTTTAACGGTAGCAGTGGCTTTTACTTCTTTAGTGCCTGCGTTAACTTCAACAGAATATTTACCAGGTCCTACTTTTTTAGCTGTAGCACCAGGAAAACTACAATCAACATCTTCTGGTCTTGCACCAGATACACCAACTGTAATAGGATTTTCCAAGCCTATATACAATACGTTCATTTTATCAGCAGAAATAGTTGCCGATGCTTTGAAACCAATATATTCGCCTTCAAATTCTTTCATATCTGTTCCTCCTTCTGGTGTCTTCACAGCGATGGTACCTTTATACTTATGTTCACCAACACTTGATATTTGCTCAAATTTACCAACTCCATTTTCAACTTTAATTGGAGACCCATTAATGGTCATTGCATTTTGGTCTTTTGAATTGTAGGCAGTAAGAATAACTTCGGCTTCAAATTTTTCACCTTCCAAAACCATTGTAGATTTAGGAATAACTTTGGCGACCAATTGGTCAAACTTAAAGTCAGTAGCGTTGATTGCTTGTGCTAATTCAGACATTGCTTCAGAACCTGCGTTCCTTGCATCATTTTGCATTTTGGTCAACAAAGTGATTACCGCAGCCAAAGGAGAATGCTCAAACATCGATGATTCCCAAGTATGAGGTGCGTCTGCGGGATCGTCCTTAGCTTCTATTTCATTAAATGATCTCAGGTCTTTTGCCTTAATTGGCTTTAGAGTTTTTGCTGTTGCATTTTCAACAATTTTTGTAAGCTTATCTTTAAAATCGTTTACTTTATTTTTCAACTTAACACCATGCCCTTCATTAATCAAATAATTGGCGTGTTTCTCCATATTGTCACGTCCTTCCAACTGCCCAGCACTTTGACCTCCTTCTGGGAATCTTCCACCGGTCGCATCTTCAAGTACTTTCTTCAAATCATCAATATACTTTACATATTCCTTTACATCTTTGTCTACTTGCTTTGCTGCATCTTGATAAGGCTTGGCTTTATCTCCTTGCTTCTCAACTTCCTTCTGCAATGCAGCTAGTATTTGTACATTACGCTCATCCATGTTCTTGCCTGATTTAATCATGGATTTCTCCACTAAATAAAAGGCTTTCAGTATCTCTGCAGATACATTCAAAGCTAGAAGGGCTATTAACACGAGATACATCATGTTAATCATCTTCTGCCTTGGACTCTGTTTACCACTTGACATTTTCTTATTCTCCTATTTTTAA
>JANYDJ010000014.1 GCA_025363675.1 Flavobacteriaceae bacterium
ATCCACTTGGATTAGAAGTCCAAGAATAGGTATTCCCATTGATTCCCGAAGCTCCTATTAATACAGAATCTCCATTGCATATAGTTTTACTAGGCCCAACACTTGCCACAGGAAGGGGATTCACATTAACTGTTACAGAATCTGATTTTATGCAACCAGTAGTCGAAATTTTTTCTGTTAAATAATACACTGTAGTAACTATTGGAGTAACTATTGGATTACTTTGGGAAGAACTAAATCCATTGGGATTTGAAGTCCATGTATATGTATTTCCGTTCACAGGGTTTGCACCTATCACAATAGAATCTAATTTACATATAGTCTTATTAGAACCTACATTAGCTTGAGGAAGTGTATTAACTTTAATTGTAACTGAATCCGTTTTAGAACAACCTGTTGCTGTCACTGTCTCTGTTAAATAATATATAGTAGTTGCAGTAGGTAGGACAAAAGGATTAGCAATTGATGAATTAAAACCAACAGAGCTTGATGACCAACTGTAAGTATTTCCATTAACTGATGACGAACCTATTGACAAGGAATCTCCTAAACATAATGATTGGTTTGAACCAACACTTGCTTTAGGTAAAGAATTAACTGTCACATTTATTTCTGTCCGTTTCAAACTACCAGCACATGTACTGTCTTGTGCATAAAACTTCGTCGATTTATAAAGGATTTTAGTCTGATAGTAATTACCCGAATCAAGCAAAACGCCTCCTACTGAATCACTATACCATTTAATTGTTCCACTTCCAGTTGCATATAATTTGGTTTGGGTCCCATAGCATATATTTAATTGAGAATAATTTGTCCCATTTGTTGGGGCTGGTGGCGTTTTACAATTGGTATTACATACAAAGCTGCTTTTGTCTGTCTTGGTTCCATCTCCCAATTGACCAGAGGTATTATCACCCGCTGCACAGTAATTTATCCTACTGGATTTTAACCCGATAGTATGATAATCACCACCTGAAGCCCCTACCCAATATCTTTCCTTCCCAATTTGAACCGGTTTCGATTTTGCCCATTTAGTTCCATCTGCTAACTGGCCATTATTACTACAGCCAAATGTCCAAAATGTTCCAGATGATTTTATTAGGATGCTATGCAGAGCACCTGCCGAAGAAATTAGCCAATCGCTTTCAGTTCCAATTTGTTTGGGATAAAATATATCTTTCGAAGTATTCCCACCTGATTGATAGTAATTGCTATTATTCCCCCATGCCCATGCTGTACCATTTGACTTTATTGCCAAATTATGGTAATAACCTGCGGCAACACTTAACCAATCACTATCCTTCCCAATCCTTGTAAAATTATATACATTTTTCAAAGTACTGTCTCCAAGCTGACCATTATTATTGTAACCACTTGCCCAGAGTGTACCATTAGATTTCATGAGCATTGTATGTTTTGCCCCCGCTCTAATAGAAACCCAATCATTATCTGTTCCAATTTGTATAGGGGATAATCTGTTCGAGTCTGTACCATCACCAAGTTGGTGTTCATAATTTCTGCCCCATGCCCATAAAGTGCCATTAGATTTTATGGCGTGGTTGTGATATCTCCCTGCACCAATTGATATATTTATCCAAGAAGAATCATTTCCTATCTGAATTGGATCTTGACTGTTATTTTTTGTGCCATCCCCCAATTGCCCCCATGAGTTAATGCCCCAAGCCCACAATGTGCCATTTGACTTTAAACCTATATTGTGACTAGAACCAGGAGAAACACATAACCAATCATCATCTGTACCTACTTGAGTCGGAGTTGTTATACTCGAACCCCAGGTCCATAGCGTACCGTCGGATTTCAACCCTATAGTGAAACCATCACCACCTAAAACACTCACCCACACGTTTAGTTCCGTACTCTTGTTTTTTAATGGGATTACCCTATTTGTATCTGTGCCATCGCCCAATTGCCCCCAATAATTAACTCCCCAAGCGTACAACGTGCCGTTTGCTTTAACACCAATGGTATGGAAGTTTCCGCCCCCTATGCTCACCCAATTGCTATCTTTTCCTATTTGAGTGGGAATATATTTATCAGAAGTGGTTGAATCACCAATTTCACCATACCAGTTTCCTCCCCAACTCCACAATGTTCCATTTGATTTGAGTGCATGAGAATGATAAAACCCAGAATATATATATACCCAATTATTATCTGAACCAATCTGTTTGGGCTGGCTTCTATTAGTAGTAGAATTATCTCCCAATTCACCATAATTATTATAACCCCATGCCCAAAGTGTGCCGTTCGCTTTCAATGCTAAAGTATGCAATCCCCCAACCGAAATGTTGACCCAAGTATTATCTTTTCCTATTTGTGTTGGGCTATACCGATTGGTATCTGTACTATCCCCTAATTGACCATATAGATTATTTCCCCAACCCCATAAAGTACCATTTGCTTTTATGGCATGGCAATGAAGCTTACCAGCCGAGATAGTTGCCCAATTACTATCTGTAGCTACTAAAGTTGGATTTAATCGATTGGTGTCGGTACCATCTCCAAGTTGTCCATAACTATTTAAACCCCAACCCCACAATTTTCCATTTGCTTTAAGAGCCATTGAAAAATGTTCTCCGGTTGCTATGCCTATCCAATTACTATCATTACCAATTTGCACTGGAGCATGCCTAATAGTTTTGCTACCATCACCTATTTGTCCATAAGTATTGTTACCCCAACCCCAAAGAGTTCCATCAGCTTTCAATGCTATAGTATGTGTTAAGCCTGTGCTTATATTAACCCAATTCTCATCGCTGCCCACTTGCACTGGAGCCAATCGTTTTGTTGTAGTCCCATCACCTATTTGTCCTGAATCATTGGAGCCCCAGCCCCACAAAGTGCCTTCACGAATCTCGAAACTATGATCAGAGGAACAACCCATTGC
>JANYDJ010000078.1 GCA_025363675.1 Flavobacteriaceae bacterium
AAAGCATATATGTATAAAGCTCAAGTCCCTTTAGGGACTTATAAACACAGCCCCTTTAGGGGCAAAACATTGGTAAAAAGCATATATGTATAAAGCTCAAGTCCCTTTAGGGACTTGACATTGAACAGGCTACAAATCTTCCGAACCCCTGTGGTGTTTTCACCAACCACTACCAATATGCACATAATAAAAAAAGCCCGCTTATGTAGCAGGCTTTCTTTATAAAAATCATTTATAAATCCTATTTATGCTTGTGGTTGGTGTTTTCACCAATCACTTATAATTAAGGAGTAATCTCATGCATTGCACTTTCTTTAATGTACGGATGCCCTACAGCTATTAGCGAATGTTTGGCTAACGAGGCAAGTGTAACATATATAAATATACCAAAGAAGAATATTGTTGTTCCTATTTCTACAAATCCTATGCGGGCTTGCTCGCCCGCTACATTGGGCATTACCATTAGGTATAAATCGTTCCAGTGGCCACCAAGTATAATCATACCTGCTGCAATAAGTGTATTGCGTTTACGCTTGGCATTTTTGGTCATTAATACAAGTATTGGGGCGGCAAAGTTTATAATCAAATTAAACCAAAACTGGAATCCAAACTCGGCACCTTTGCGTTCAGTATAATAGATTGATTCTTCAGGTAAGTTAGCATACCATATCAATAAGTATTGCGATACCCATATATAGGTCCAGAATATGGAGAAAGCGAACATAAATTTACCAAGATCGTGAAGGTGTTCTTCGGTAACTATTTTTAAATACCCACGGCCTTTAAGGAATAATACAAACATACAAATGGTTGTAATACCACATACCCATAGTATGGCAAAGTTGTATATGGAGTAAATAGTAGAGAACCAATGAGGATCGATACTCATCATCCACATCCATGAAATTACTGGGAAGGTAAAACCAAATATGGCCATAAAACCACCAGCTACTCTGCGATTGGTGTGGAATATTTTCGGGTCCTTTTCCTTGTCTTCCTTAATAGATAAACGGCGAAAATAACGGGTGAAGAAATAATAAAGTCCAAAAAACACCAAGCTGCCACCTACAAAGAAAGTGGTATTTAAGAAACTACTTTTTCCTTGCAATAGAGAATCATTGTTCATTACTTCAGGTATGGTCCATTCAAATACATGCTCACCACCCATAAAAAATATAACCAGCAAGGTGGCTACACCAATGGGTAAATATTGTCCCATAGCTTCGGGTACACGTTTAATAGCTGCACTCCATCCAGCATTCGAAAGGTAGTTTATACCTATAAAAACAGTGCCGCACAAACTAATAAGTGTGGTATAATAACCAGCCATAAGCATACTGCCCCAAAAGCGTTTTTCCATAACGTTTCCTGCTTCGCCTTTAAGCATAAATACACCTGCCACAGTGCATAGCAAGCCAAGTGCGATGAGCATAAAAACAAAATTCTTGGTTTTTGAATTGAAGTCGAATTGCTCTTCCGTAATTTCTATGTGATGATGTTCCATGAGGTCTGTATAAAATTATCGGTTATTATTTTACTTTTTTAATTGTGTCATTAGCTGCTGCAGGAGCAGGAGCATTTGCTTTGGCTTTTTTAGCCAGGTATTGTACATATTGTATTACGCACCAACGTTCAGTGGGCGTTAAAACAGATGCGTACGATCCCATTAAATTTTTACCATATTTAATAGTATGATACATGCCACCTTCTGCCAAGGTTTGAATTCTATCAGTAGCATAAGAAGGGATATTGTTTGGAGGGAATTTTACAGAAACTGGACCATCGCCCATACCTTTATCGCCATGGCAGGGAAAGCAGTTAATATCATAGAAATGTTTTCCGATAGCCAAGTTTTCTGCAGTGCGGGCAACCTCCACAGGCATTTTCACATTTTTCAAAGCCTCGTCATATTGTTCTACAGTATACGGATAATAATAATCTAACTGACCTTGAGCAATGGTGCGAGGTGCTGCTTCACGCATGTTTTTGCCATCAGCATTAACTGTGTTTTTGCCATCAGCAAGTTGTGAAAAAGGCTCATAAGCTTGCGACACATACATGTCAGGCATATACTCTGTTCCAGGGTCGTTAGGGCCTCTGCCACATGAAACCACAAGGGCAACTATAGCCATAGAGCCAAATATTTTATAAACTGTTCTATTATTAATTTTCATTGTCCTTTTTTACTTGAGTTTATTGTATCAATGAATGGTGTTTGTCAAATGATTTTGTACGAATATCAATGGCTCCATTGTCACGTAGTATTTGGTTAATCGCATCGTGGTTTTTGTTGCTGTCTGCATCAATGGCCAAAATAAATAAATCGCTGGTTTGGCGTTCATCAAACAAATCAGGGGTAACACCATGAAACATTTTGCTTTTAATCCAAAACGACATAATAGTGCCCAGGGCAGTAAAAAGAACGGTACACTCAAAACATACAGGTACAAATGTTACCAAAACTGGAGTATTGGGTTTACCACCAATATTTACTTGCCAATCTAGATAAGAAGTGAACCATTGTAATGTTATAGCGAAAATTAAACCAGTACATCCATATATAAATGCGGCAATACTTAATTTGGTACGTTCAATACCCATAGTTTTATCAAGGCCATGCACTGCAAATGGAGTATAGCAGTCATATATTTTCACCCCTGACAATTGCATTTTTTTTGCAGCTCTGAATATCAATTCAGGGTCTTCAAATACGCCGGCAATAAAATTAGTTGGTTTCATCTTCTATATATTATAATACTTTTGAAAATTTTCGATTGATTAATGTGAGTGTGCCATATTTTCTCTTTCCATTCTTGCTTTGGCAACAGGTAGTTGGTCATAAGGCATTATTGCTTTTGTTTCAGCAATAGAAATAGATGGCATGAGTTTACAGAACACGAAATAGCAAGTAAAGAATAAACCCATGGTTCCTAAAAATATAGCAACCTCAACCCAAGTAGGGCGATAGTATATCCAACTTGATGGAAGATAATCACGGTGCAATGAAGTAACGATAATTACAAAACGCTCGAACCACATACCTATGTTTACAATGATAGACATGATAAATATGATGGTAGGATTTTGACGAATTTTCTTGAACCAGAATATCTGGGGAGCAAGTAAGTTACAACTCATCATGGTCCAATATGCCCACCAATATGGTCCAGTAGCACGGTTAATAAAAGCGTATTGTTCATATTCAACACCAGAGTACCAAGCTATAAAAAATTCAGTGATATATGCAGTACCCACTATGGTTCCTGTTAGCATCACCACTTTACACATGGCATCTAAATGGTGTACTGTAATATAGTCTTCATAGTTCATCACTTTACGGGCAATAACTAAGAGGGTAAGCACCATACCAAATCCAGAGAAAATAGCTCCAGCCACAAAGTATGGAGGGAAAATAGTAGTATGCCATCCCGGTATTACCGATGTAGCAAAGTCCATGGATACAATAGTATGAACTGAAAGTACCAGAGGAGTAGAAATACCAGCCAATATCAAACAAACAACTTCATAACGCATCCAAGTGCGGATTGAACCGTTCCAACCCATTGAAAGCAAATTGTAGAACCATTTGTTGAATTTACCTTTTGCACGGTCACGCACGGTTGCGATATCGGGTATTAAACCCATGTACCAAAAGAATAATGAAACAGTAAAGTAAGTAGAGATAGCAAATACATCCCAAAGAAGGGGTGAGTTAAAGTTTACCCATATTGAACCCAAAGCATTTGGTAACGGTAAGTTCCAAAAGCCGTTCCATATACGACCCATGTGAAACAAAGGAAATATGGCGGCACACATTACGGCGAAAATAGTCATTGCCTCAGCCGAACGGTTAATTGACATACGCCATTTTTGGCGGAACAATAATAAAATTGCTGAAATAAGAGTTCCTGCGTGACCAATACCAACCCAAAATACAAAGTTGGTAATATCCCAAGCCCAGCCCACAGTTTTATTTACACCCCAAGTTCCAATACCTTCCATTACTGTAATGGTTAAGGATAGAACAAGTAAGCATAAAAAAATGAATGATACTGAGAAACCCGCCCACCAAGCTTTTGTTGGTGGATTTTCAATAGGGCGACAAATGTCGGCCGATATTTGGCCGTAGGTTTTGTCGCCGGTAATAAGTCTTTCCCTAAGTGGTGATTCGTACATGGGTGGTTAAGATTATTATATGTTGATTTATTTTACTTCTAATTGAATTAATGACCGTGTTTTTCTTCTTTTCCATGGCCTTCTGCATCTTGTGCAGCATGCTTGGCATGTTCACGAGCATGATGAATTTCGGCCTCTTTAGCTAGTTTAATATCCAAATCTAATTCGTCTTTAATAGAGTCATCTTTACGATTGCGAACTTTAACTTGATATTTAACCGATGGCTTCACATTTATCTCTTCAAGCAAAGCGTAGCTGCGGGCAACATTACTAAGCTCTTCGGGTTTCAATGATGCTTTTAAGGTATTGAAATACTCTTTACTGCTTTCTTTTTCATCGTCGGTCATCAAACTATACTCACGATCGTTGTAGAACAACTTAGATATTTCTGAGTTTGGATCGTTGCGGTCTCCAAACACAATAGCATTTGCAGGACAAGCTTGTTGACAGGCAGTTTTAACATCGCCATCTACTAAAGCACGATTTTCACGTTTAGCAGATAATTTGCCTGATTGGATTCTTTGTACGCAGAATGAGCATTTCTCCATTACACCTCTCGAACGAACAGTAACATCAGGATTGATAACCATGCGACCTAAGTCGTTATTTAAATTGAAATCAAATTTATCATTGTCAAAATAACGGAACCAGTTGAAACGGCGAACTTTATAGGCACAGTTGTTAGCACAATATTTAGTACCAATACAACGGTTATAAGTCATTTGGTTTAAACCTTCTGAACTGTGTGTGGTTGCCAATACTGGGCAAACTGTTTCGCATGATGCATGTGTACAATGTTGGCACATTACCGGTTGAAAAGCCACGGTTACGTTTTCAAAATCATCTACATTTTTGGCGATTTCTTTTTCTTTGGTGCTCTTCTTCTTGTTTTTATCAGTGAATGAATAATAGCGGTCAATACGCATCCAGTGCATTTCACGACCTTTTAATACTTCTTCACGACCAACAACAGCCACATTGTTTTCAGCCTGACATGCTATTACACACGATCCGCATCCTGTGCAAGCATTCAAGTCGATAGCCATGGCCCAACGATGGCCTTTATAATCTTTTTCGTCCCACAATGAAACGATGTGAGACATGCTCTTATTGCCTGATAATGGATCGGCAGTCCAACGGTCCAATGTGGTTTCTTTAACCATATTACGACCTTCAATTGTGTGGTGGGTTTGTGTTTGAGCAAGTGTGTAACCAGTGCCCACTTTAGCGATTTTTACATCGGATGACAAGCAGGTTGTGTGGCCATTGCGGCTTGTTCTAAAAACAAAAGCATTTTTGCCACTGCTTTCTTTTTTCATCGCTTCACGGTTGGCATCAATACGGCCATAACCCAAAGCTATTGCTACTGTATCTTTCACCATACCTGGCTGAATCAATACAGGGATTGACTCAATTTTACCATGTCCAGTGCTTACTGAAATATTATCTCCGTCAGTTAAGTTAAGTCCATCGGCAGTTGATTTATTAATTACTGCATAATTGTCCCAGCTTACTTTTGAGATTGGATCAGGAAGTTCTTGCAACCAAGGATTGTTAGCTTGTGAGCCATCGCCCATTGAAACTTTTTCATAGGTCATTAGTTCAAGTTTTCCTTTACCACCAGTGTTTGCACTAGCAGTAATCGTTTCTGCTTTTACAGTTCCTTTAAATGAAGGAGCCGAAGCTTCACCAGCAGTTTTTATATAATAACCATTATGCAAAGTTTGGTTCCAGAAGGTAACGAAGTTATCACTTCCGAAATTCTCTTTCCATGTGTCTTGAATAAATGTATAGAAATCTGCATTTTCCCATCCAGCCCATATCAATAATGACTCTTGTGCTTGGCGGGTATTGAATATGCGGGTAATAGTTGGTTGTGTTAATGTATAATGCCCAACCTTAGCTTCATGGTCATTCCACGATTCTAGATAATGATGGTCAGGAGCAGTATATTTAACCATCTTGGCAGTTTCATCCATATTGTATGAGGTGCCCACAGATAGTTTTAATTTTTTAATTCCACTGCTCAACTTTGCAATATTATGGTAGTTGTATGCAGGGTTCACATTGTAGAATATAACACCCTCCACAGCACCAGAATTCATATCTTCTACAAGTTTGTCAAAATTGCTGTCAATACCTTTGCGTTGGTTAGAATGATTGTCCAAATCAATGGTTTTACCATAATTACCCAGCATAGTATTAATACCGTTTACTAGAATTTGAACGTCCACATCATTTGAACCACTCACAACCAAGCATGCACCTTTTTTGGCCCATAGTTCGTTTGCAGTATTTTTGATTGCATCCAAAGGAAGTTCAAATTGTTGCACATCCAATTTTGATGAACCATTTATGTCGGCCAATCTGTTGTATAAGTTAGCCAATGCCAATCCTTGTTGAGAAGGTTTGATAGGCAAACGCATGTCGGCACTTGAACCAGTAATGCTGAGGTTTGACTCAAACTGGATATGGCGAGACATCGTTTTCTTTTTGTTGAGCTTACGATTCTCCACCCATTGCTTGGTATATTCCACAGGCGAAATCCAAGTACCTAAAAAGTCAGCTCCGAAGCTTACAATAACTTCAGCTTTGCCGAAGTCATAAGAAGGCACTACTGCTTTACCAAATGATTCTTCGTTGGCTTTAATTATTGCTGATGAAGAGATGGCATCATAAGTGATATGCTCGGCACCTTTATGGGCTTTAATAAATGTATCGATTGCACGCTGAGTGGAAGGACTATTAATAGTACCGCTCACCACACGAATTTTAGAACCGTCGATGGTTTTAAGTTGGGTTGCAATATCGGTATCTAGTTTTTTCCATTCCAAAGATTGGGTTCCCATCAATGGACTTTTTATACGGTCATTATCATATAAAGAAAGAACACTAGCTTGACCTTGGGCACATAAAGCACCTTTGTTAAAGGTATTCTCGTTGCCATCCACTTTAATTGGGCGGCCTTCGCGTGTTTTAACTAAAATTCCACATCCCGATGAACATGCACCGCAGGTAGAGGCATAGTATAAAGGTACCCCAGGGGTAATGTTTTCTGGTTTTACTACGTACGGGATAGCATTTTTAACAGGAGCTTTATTACACGCTGCCAAAGCAACCGCACCTATGCTGAAGCCAAAGAATTTAAGAAAATCACGACGATTAGAAGCTAGGCCAAAAGTAGAAGAATTCTCATTGAGAACTTCATCTAAGGGCAACCCTTCCATGAATTCGTTTTTGCTGTTGCTAACAAATTCAGGACTAGTGTTGAGTTCTTCAAGTCCTCTCCAGTATTGTTTTTGGTTTTCCATTGAGTATATGTTGAAAAAACTAAATTATTATTAATAGTGACATTTTGAGCAGTCTAGACCACCGTTTTCGGCAACAGAAACTTCTTTTTTGCCGAGAGCTTTATATTTTGCGTGAATTTTTTCGTAGTATTTGTTGTTGGCCATATCCACTTTCGATTCACGATGGCACTCGATACACCAGCCCATTTGCAAAGTGTTTTTTTGATATACCACACTCATGTTTTGAATATCGCCATGGCATTTTTGGCAGGCAATTTTCCCTACCTTAACGTGTTGTGAGTGATTGAAATAAGCAAAGTCAGGCAGGTTGTGAATACGAACCCATTTGATGGGTTTTTGTGGCCCGTCATATTTTTTTGTTTCTGGATTATAACCCACAGCATTATATATCTTCATTATCTCAGGAGAGATTTTACCTGCATATTTATCTTTTGCTTGAACGGCAACGTGACAGTTCATACAAGTGCTGGGCGAAGGAATAGAAGCTTGTTTGCTTTTCTCAACGGTTGAGTGGCAATATTGACATTGAATTTTATATTGACCCGCATGTATTTTATGTGAGTAATTGATTGGTTGTGCTGGTGCGTATCCTTTTTGAACCCCAATTTCAGTATTGGCATAACCAAAACCCCAATAGCAATATAAAAACACAAAGCACAGCATAAATGATATGGTTGCTACTGTTTTATTCCAACGTGAAACCCAAGGCCAAAATGTGCCGTCCCAAAATCCAGGGCCTTCTTCAGGGGCTAGTTCAGGTTGTGCAGTATATAATGTACCTTTAAGACTAGCAGCAACACGGCCTAATAATATAGAGGTAAGACCCAACACAAATGCAAGACCTAATAAAATCATGAGCATGGTGCTGTTGTTCATATTGCCGCCGCCAGAAGGGCCATTATTAACATCGGTAGAGTCTGTGCCACCACCACCACCAGCAGTTGGTCCAGCAGGAACAGGTGCAGTTTTGATATAAGCAAGTATCGATTTAATTTCAGCATCTTTTAATGAGCCAAAACTGGTCATTACAGAATTGTTGAATTTGTTGGCTAATGCAACAGCATAAGGGTCTTCACTTTTAATAACAGCTTGAGAGTTTTTCACCCACTTGATAATCCAAGCTTCGTCGCGACGTTTATCTACATCTTTCAATGCAGGACCTACAACTTCTGAGTGGACTTGATGGCAGGAAGTACAATTTGCCTCGAAGAGTTTTTTGCCTTCTTCTACGTTTTGTGCTGTTGTGAAAACTGGTGCTAGGGCAAAAGCCGAGAGCACTAAAAGCAACCTAAAGGATATTTTCATTCTGATGGTTAATTCTTTTATTTAAAGCTTAGTTGATACCCGCTAATAGCTATTAATATTGGCTGCAAGCAACTTAGCTGTAAAACTTTTTTTTTTCGGGTGCAAAGATAATGGGCAACAGGCCAATGGAAAACCCATTGTCAATAAATTGTAATTTAAAAAAAATCTAAATACTGTGGCTTTATTTCCAAACGGTTACGATGATGGATACAATAGCCGTTCCAATAAGATGGTAAGCCCCGTCAATAAGATACAGCATCATAGGGCGTTTTTGATAGACATATCCTACGCTCATTATTGTAGCCCCAAAGCAAACTCCTATAAGCAAACCAAATCGAAGACTAGAAGCCCACGTTTGCAAATGTAAAGCATGCGACAAGAACGACACACCTATTGATAATATAAAAAAACAGGCAAAGGAACTTACCATCATAACGCCCATCCCTTTTCTTTTATTTGGGTCATTCATGTCCATTCCAACTATTTTTGCCCACGACTTAGCAAATAAAATAGGGGAGTACCAAATTGCCCCCAATAAGAAGTAAGCCGCTGCACCTGCGGCTATAGCTAGAAAATTAAGGTGCGTAAAATGATGCGTATAGTTCATGTTTTTATTATTAATTAGATGAAAGGCAAATGTGATTGAAAACTTTAGCATTACAAAATTATAGATTTCAAGAAGTGTCGATTTTTTTTGATTTTGATTATTGCCTAAAGCAACTATTTTTGAACATTTATTATTAATGTCTAAAAATGATATTCGATGAAAATTACCACTACGCTCATTTATTTATTCATGTTTAATTGCTTCTGTGTAAAATCGCAACAGATAGATACTGATAAAATTAAACATCATGAGATAGGCATAGACCTATACCCTGTCGCTATCAGTATATTTAAGCCCGATGCTCAATCATGGTGGGGAGGGGTGCCAAGCATTAAGCCTGATTATAATTTTACCTATCGGTACTATTATAAAAATTTTGCCGTAAAAAGTAGATTTTCAATTAATCAAAACAGGAATGGTGAAACAATAATAAATAATTCTTCTGGCAATATTACCTATATTAGTATAATAGATCCGGGATACGATAAACGATTCAGTGGCACACTCGGGTTTCAATTTAATATTATACAGAAGAAAAAGAGCCATGCTTTTGTGGGGATAGACCTCCTAAATAATATGAATACTGTGTCAATAGGAAATTGGAATCAAAGTTATGATAGCAATTCAAATTATATAATGATTAATAAGACCCACTATACTTCTAAAAATTCATTGAGATCACATGGAGTGGCTTTAGTTTTTGGGATGAGCTTTAATTTGAATCACAATTTATATTTTACCTTAGAATCATCATTAAGATATGTGAGTTCTACAGTTAAAAATGAGAATACAAATTATACCTATCAATACTACGAATATAATTCGCAGCAACAGACCGAAACTGTGAGAAATATAAATTCAAGTAACAAAATACCTTCTTCAGCAACTGAGTTTATTCCCAGTAGTAATTTTACACTGAGCTATCGGTTTTAAGTTTTCTTGTATATTTGTAGCCTGTGAGTTATAAAATACCCTTTTTTATTTTCCTAGGTCTCTTTCAAAATTTAAGAGCTCAAGATCCTGCATTTTCTCAAGTATTTGCTAACAGATTGTATCTGAATCCCGCTTATGCAGGAGCTAATAATGGAATGCGATTGGCGGTAAACCATCGACAGTTATGGCCGGGCGTACCTGGCCCTTTTTATAGTTTCGGCCTTGGATTAGATGTTCGCGAACCAGGTGTTTCGGGCGGGCTGGGGCTAACCCTATTAAATGATGTGAGGGGAGAAGGTTTTTTAAAAACCAATAAGATAGGCTTTATTTATTCGTATAGAAATATGATAGGTAAATATGATAGGTCCAATACTGAGTTTAGTTTTGGTGTTGAACCTGCTTTAGTGAACAAAACAATTGATTGGAGTAAGTTTGAATTTAGTGACCAATTCGATCCCGTATTTGGGAAAATATATCAATCGGCAGCAACGCCGCCACCTGCGGTTTCTATTACCTATATGGATATTAATGCAGGTTTTACTTTTAATCACCGTCTGCGTACAACTGCGGCCGACTATTACTTTGGGTGGGGAGGGGCTATGCAGCACCTGACGCGACCTACTGAAACTTTTGTGGGAACAACACATACCGTACCTTTAAAATACTCATTTACAGGAGGGGGGATGTTACCCATAAAAGATGGTCGAAGTCCAACCCCTACTTTTATATTCCCGCATTTTCGTTTCGAGAAACAAGGCTCTTTTCAGGCCCTGAATGCAGGGGTTTACTTTTATAAATACCCAGGATTTGTAGGTCTAAACTATGATAATTCTCCAAAATTTCAACAAGGGAAAAACACCAATTCACTTATAATAACTTTAGGATTAGTGGGAGGATGGGGTGAAGCAAATAGCTATCAAATAAGTTATAGTTACGATTTAAATGCTACAGGACTAGGGGGCGGCACCTATGGTTCACATGAACTTGTATTGGTTTTCAGCTTTGATAATTTTAAGCTGGCTAATATTAGAAAAGGCGGTGAAACGCGTAAAAGACTATTAAATTGTATGGACTTCCCTCATAAAGGGGTATTTAGAATGTTTTAAGAAGATTTATTGGGCTTGCGGCTTTTCTTAATTTCATTATTTTCTATTTGATCCTCTTCTATGTTTTTAGCAAAGGTGTGGGGATAGTCTCTAGCCTGCTCAAATTTACTAAGAACATTGCTATAATTATTGATGGTTCCCCATAAAAAAACACGAGTTTGGTTATCTTTTTTAGAAATGTTTCGACTTTGAGCGATGAGATTCTCCAATTCTACTTTCAAATCTTCGACTGTGGTGCGTATTTTAAATAAAGTTTCATGATACCCGGCCTGCAGACTGTCTAACTCAACAAGCTCTTTTTGCAACGAGTCAATTTCAGAATTCAACGTGTCGCAACGATTTGAAAATACCTTTGGTTCTATTTTTTCTTTTGACATATTAACTATGGCACAAACATAAATATTAAATTAGTCTGTTTTAGCCATTGTTAATGATTTGTAAATAATTACTTGTGAAGGGCGTCATTATTTTACCCTACTTATTTAATCACTTTAAAATAGAGAACGTATTTGCCGTTAATGTTTTCAATCTCTAAATTTACATTTGGGAACTTTAGCATTTCTGTGGGGTCTCTACGACCAACGGATATTTTTTTGTACATACCATCTACCACATTTTCTCTAATAAGCCAACTAGGTGATAAGCAATCTTTGATATCAAAACCCCATTTGTCAAATATTGTTTTCATACTATCGTTTATCTGGTCGGCTTCATAAATAATGGTGCTAAAACTAGTGGCGAAGCTTTTTGTAATCAATCCATTACCCAGTGCTGGTAAGTTTTCTATCGATTCCCATTTTTGAATAAAGTTATTACCCTTACGCACTGTTCCTAATGATTTACCTTTTAAATTGTCGAAATTTTGCTCTACACCCGATTTAATTATTCTAAAGAATATCGTACAAAAATCTTCCTGTTCTAGAACAGCATGTTGAGGGGTTGTCTGCGGTGAAACAGATAATCCCCAAAGCAATAGTGCCAATATTAGTGTAGAAGCTCTCATTTAATTAGGATGCAAAGTTAAGTTATTCAAAGTTGTGCCAAAACAACAAATTTACTGAAATAAATTACATCCCTTTTTTTTTAAACTAAGCAAGTAATTCCTTGATAGATAACAAAGGGTAAGAAGAAATGTTTCTTATAATAGCTTATAAAACAAGCGAAATACATCCATAGGGATTGAAAAAAACGGCAAATAGGGTATGTTTAACTTGTAATTTCTTACATTAAAATAGCAAATTATTTTTAATGAGTCACTTTATTAAAAGCTTTCTACCAAAAAAAAATGTTGATGTGTCCTTAATCGGTCAAAATCATACTTCTGGTTTGTGTATTGAAGTTGTTTTGCATTCTTAAATAATATAATCCCGAAGAAATATTGTTTCTAGATAATTCCAATATATGAGTTCCTGAAACGTAGTTTTGATCGCAGATGGTTTTGAGCACTTTTCCTTCAGCATTAATCAGTTCTATTAAAACATTTCCTCCGCTACACGTAAACTCAATGGTGGTAGAAACACTAAATGGATTAGGGTAGTTACGAATAAGAACGGTGCCCGAATTACGCTGTATATCTTGAGCAACAGCATTATTAGTGCAGGTATTGTTAATTAAATTTAAAGTGCTGAACTTTTGGAGCATCACTGTGTCAGCATCGGTATCGTTTAGGCAAAACCAATCTTTAAGAATAGAAGTATAAATATTTCTGAAATCGTGCTGCATGGCAATATTGTCGTTAGGGGTAGCATTTGCAGGTATAGTGGGATTACTACCAAGGATACCACTTTTTACTTTATTTCCGAACAGGAAAAGAGGTGCTGCTGCACCGTGGTCAGTACCTAAACTTGCATTTGACACAATACGGCGACCAAATTCGCTAAATGTCATTCCTAATACGCGATCGGCAGTATTCAACAATTTGCAATCGTCCATAAATGCGGTAATGGCTTCACTTAGGTCGGAGAGTAAGCTAGCATGTGCTCCTGTATCGGTTCCGTTAGTGGCGTCAATTTGATTTGAGTGCGTATCAAAGCCGCCCAAGCTTACCCAATATATCCGTGTCTTTAATCCTCCAGCAATTAACTGGGAAACTATTTTCATTTGGTCGGCCAGTTTGTTTTGACCAGCTGTAGGCCACATAGTTGATTTATTGGTAGCCTTATTAGCGGCAGCTTTAATTACAGTAGCATACTGTTGCGTTTTTGCGGCAACTCCTCTAACATAAGCTAATTCTGCCCCCGCATGGGTATTTGGAGTGGGGTCCGTTGTTCCATTAATCATACCATAGAAATTAGCGGGGTCGCTAATTGCCATTGCCATGCTATTGGTGAGCCCCTGCAAGCCTGTCGACACCACCGATCCAATTTGGATAGCAAGCGGGTCGGGCATATTTGCATTGGGATAGCCGGTAGGGAAATTAGGAAACTCTTCACTTAGATACCTACCCGCCCAACCGCTGGTTAGTGATTGATTATAATCGGCAGCAGTTACCCAAATATCGGATGAGCGAAAATGAGAGTAATTTTGATTTGGATAACCAGCAGCTTGCACTATGCTAAGCTTGCCATTATTATACAAATCTCTCATACCCGTCATAGATGGGTGCAAGCCTGTTACACTGGTTCCTGTTAGGGCGAGTACTTTTTTACTATCAATAAGTATATTGCTACGTGCATTGGCCAAGTTGCTATATTGATCTAGCGGGATAACAGTATTAAGCCCATCATTGCCTCCATTAAGTTGTACTATTACCAGCACATGGTCAGTATCTACAAATGAGGCTGCTAGCCTGCTAAGCAAACTTGTATTGGAAAAGGCCTGTACTGTTTCACCATCTAATAGTGATGGTAATATAGATACGGCTGCTGTATTTTTTATAAAATCCCTACGTTTCATATTGTTTCTTGTTTTAAAAAAGTTTGAATTTGATTTTTTGTCTGATTATGAAAGTTGATATTCTGAGAGATCCATCAAATATTTTATCAAAAGTATGAGTCTTGTATTCACAGTATCTTTCAAAGTTTTATTAGTAGGGTTCGCTAAATAAGCGTTCCAAGCATTAGTCCAATAGCTATCGGTTATTTGACCAGACAGCAGTGTGCTTACTTTTATTGTTGTTTTATTAGTGCTCGACAGGGTTAGTATGTGCAGATATTTGCACAAGTCATCAATTAAAGTATTTGGGTTTGTAGGGTCACTCATGGATTTAGCAACAGCTATACAATCAATCAACAGCGTATATCCACTCTTTTTTATTCCCGTATAAACCATTAAATCCGTTATTTGATTTCGTTTCGGCAAGGTGTCGCTGTTTATCCATAGTTCGTGGTAACTAGGTACTTGATAATAGGCAGGCCACCCAGCTACATTTGGCGGGTCTCCGGGATCTTGTTGTTGTATATAGGATGCTCCCCAAATCTGTCCCCACATATAGTATTGCGTCTGATATTGCGATGCATCTGGAAACACCAGACTAAACTCGCGACACATGCCCACACAAAAATCTAGTGGGCTTTTGATGAGACAGCCAATATTGGCAGCATCAAAAAAATGTTCGCTTTTGAACAAGGCAGCCAACACAGGCTTGATGTCGAAATTATTTTGACGGAATATTTGTGCCATTGGCACTATCACATTGGTTTCAGTAGCTGCATCAATATCATAATATACGAACCATCGGTATAGTTTGCGACATATAAACAGCGAAACCTCGTCTTGGCTAAATATCATACTTAATAAGTCATCGACTTCGTTAGCTCCGTTAGCTCCTGTTTGCCCAGTAATTACAGTATTGTTGTAAAAAGCAGAAAACTGTTTATTGCTTGTATCGTGTTTGTTTGAATTAAAATAACTTGAGAAAGTTGTATTGTCTATACGCCAACCTGTAAGCACTTTGGCAGCTGCTTTCACATCATCTTCTGTATATTTTGAGTTAGGTCCTTTACCCACGGTAAAAAGCTCTTGCAACTCACGGCCGTAATTTTCATCAGGGGCTTTATCGGTGTTGAGATAACCATTTAAATATTTGAGCATGGCAGGATCGAGGGTTACTGCTTTGGTAAGCGTTTTAAAATTACCCAATGCATTTTGCCTGAGTAATGCATTATTAATGTATGCCCAAATGGGCGAGCCGATACTTGCAGTTTGTGTAGAAAAGTGATTGTGCCAAAACAGGGTCATCTTTTCGAGTATATTTTTATCCTGATTGATCATCTGGCCCATCCACCAATATTTGAAGGATTGACGGCGTTGTCCTGTAAAATTGGGATTTTCGGGTCCATTTACCCAAGTGGCACCACCAGCTATATCTGGGTCTACATTGGTGCCATTGTTATAATTATTAATGGGCGGATTTGGTTTCGCAGACGGCACCGTAAGCAGTTCATCGACCGATGCTGACATAGATTTTTTTAAAAAATAGTTAATGTCAGCAAT
>JANYDJ010000067.1 GCA_025363675.1 Flavobacteriaceae bacterium
ATAATTTAATAGGATTAGGTGTTTAGTTCGCAAGATATATAATATGTTACAAAAAAACAGAACTTATAGAATGATAGGAGATGCCATTTTTGTTTGCAGAAGTGATAGTGGTGAAAGGAGCGAAGGGAGAGGTGCCCTGTGTGCGGTGGGCGTATTTCATCCACGGTCTTCAGTGTGCATGGTTGTGCGGACGGGCAGAATCACCTTTGCAAACAAAAACACTTTTGAATACTTTTTGTGTAAAAAGTATTGCCCCCACGGCGAGTGGACGGCTTTAAAACAGATTATGTCGGTCATAATTTTAGGTAATGATATCAAAAAAAATACGGTGCCCAAAAAGGATGCGAGCTAAATGCCTAATTCTATAAAAGTTAAACCACAATACTTATATAAAAGATGAATTACGGATGTGCCCACCCTGCTAGGGTGAACGGAGACTTAGACTAACTTCATCGCAGATAAACATCCCTCTCAACGGGCTAGGGGCTCACCACAAGCCTCTTCACACAATCAAAACCCTCCCCTTCCAATTTTAGTAAATATATACCCGAGCTCAAAGCCATATTATTTAAAGCAATAACATTTTCGCCAGCATGGGCCGTGGCAGAAGTATGATAAACTTTCTTTCCTTCCAAATTAAAAACAGATATATATAATATTTGTTGTTTTATACTTTTATATAATACATTCACATCGCCTTTTGTAGGATTGGGGTAACATGATATAATAGTATTTCCCTGCGAAGGTTCTTCTATACTATTGAACGGGCTAACCACCAACTTGGTATTATATACTTGATCGCCCTTATCGGCCATATCGTTTTTATTTGCGGCAACAAAACCGGCATAAAAAGTTATATCGCCTTGCTTGGTTGAGGGGGCTTTCCAATAGTAAGTCCACTCTGCTGTATTAGCCGCGGTGGGTGCGGTGCCTTTTATTCTGTGCATCACATACCATCTGTCTTGGTACGACCCCCAAGTAGGTTTTTGCATCCTTGTTTTGGAAGTATCAATTAATGTAATAGTGCCTACATTTTTATTATCGCTGTTGCGGAGCGATACAATTTGAAAACCAAATTTGTTGGAAGAAGGATGTGTGATTTTAGGTTTGACTATATAAGTTTGCCCGGGTATATAAGTTGTATTCCCGTTGTCGAATATAATACTGGGCGTGCCTGGGCCTGCATTGTCAGCTATGCCCCCGCTATGGCACCCGTTAGAACCTTCGCTACCACTGCACGATTTTTCGCCCGGTGCTTGGGTATTATAAGGAGGGCCGCCATCATTTTTGGCTATTATATAGTAAAACACAAAAACTATAATACTTAAAGAAAGTGTGATATATCTTTTTATCATATCATATAGTTCTTAATATATAAATATTTTCTTTACCACGGTTTTATTTCCTGCTTCCAGTTTCACAAAGTATATTCCGCTTGCAAGTTGCGATGTGGTAAATTGTAGCTGTTGCTTTCCGGTGCTTTGTTTATAGGTATATGAATTCCGCACTTTGTTGCCCTGCACATCATATATATCAACTATGATATTTTCGGGGCCATTTAATTGATAGGACACTATCATATTCTCATTCGAATGATATATATTGAACTGCATATCATTTTCAGCATTATTCACCGCTAATGGAGATGCACTCAAAGAAAGAGCTTTGGTATAACAATAATCGCCCAAATCATTGCCATCATTATTGGCGGCAATGGCGGCCAAATAAAAAGTAACATTCCCTTCATTGGTGGCAGGAGCGGTCCAATCGAATTCCCATTTGCCCTTGCCAGTTTGCACGGCTTGGGTGCCATCATAAGTATAAGTGATATAATTTCTATTATAGTTTTTTCCAACACCACTAATCAACTGCGTTCTGTTCGACTCGGTACATACAAGCGTTCCCACATTGCTACTATCCTTATCGCGAATAGCCACTAACTGAAAACCGAAACGCTCCCACTGCGGATAATCGACCTCAGCAGTTAAGTGATACGTTTGCGAAGGTGTATATGAATTACTTCCCATACTCAAACTCGCACTCCCCGACCCACTGTTAAGGGTATAAGAATCGTGACAACCACTGGTGGTGCAGTTTGCCTCGCCGGGTGCTCCGGTGGTTGATGCTGGTGCACTGTTGCTTAAAGTATCAGCCAATACAGAAGTAAAAGCAAATACAAACAAACAATATATGATTTTATGGCGAAGCATTTTTTGTTAGGGCAATGATAGGGAGAAATTACGAATTTGCAAAAGCGAATTATAAATCTGCTACTTCATTACTATCTTTTTTGTACAGTTGATTATTTCCTATAAAAATTAAAAAAAAAGCGATATGTAAGATACTATTTTTGTTTGTATCAGTGTTTGAGTATTTTGCAACGTTTAAGACACACCTAAATTATATGAAGAAAATATTCTCCGCTATTGTACTATTAGTTATACTTTTTGTATCCAAAAATTCAAGTGCAACCCACATAATGGGCTCAGAAATGGAATACAAGAGAGTTGGCAATGACTCCTTTTTGATAACAATATATGTACACAAAGATTGTAAAGGGATATTTTCCTCTCCTCCCATTCTTATTATTGATGGTGTTGGGTTCAATTATAGCGATACTGTTAAATCAAGTTTGATAGCTTGTAAAGATGTTACCAATACTTGCGATACCTGCACACGCTGTGGCGATGCAAACAGTTGTAACGGATATGGATATCCCAATGGCGTAAATACTGCTTGTAATTTTAATTACGGAATAGAAAGACTTACCTATGAATATCTTTTTGTAGTTCCGTCAAACCTTAATAGTTCCGATTGCAAGTTTAGGATTTCTTTCACAAACAATGCTCGCAATGGTGCAATTACTACATGCTGTGCAAACGGGAATTTATATATCTATACTGAAATAGACCGCTGCCTTTCAGTGCAAAATACTTCTCCCAAATTCAATCAGATAATGCCCAATATTCTATATGTTGGTTATTGTTATAGTATTGACTGGGGAGCTACAGATATGGTTGACAATGATTCGATATCCTATCACTTGTCTCCCGCATATGATGCCTACAATCAACCATGTACTTATCAGGGTAATTACACTTATCAATACCCCTTATCCTATACTGGAATTGGCAAATTCAATCCCGCAACATGCAAAGGTTTTATGCTTGATACTATTACAGGTATGATGTATTTCAAACCCATGCAACAACAGGTATTTCAGGCGGCAGTAAAAATAAAAGAGTGGCGTTTGATAAACAATACTATGACACAGATTAGTGAAACGATTAGGGATATGCAATTTATAGTATTAGTTGCTAAATATTCCAATAAAAACCCTGCACCCCGAGGTAAATATAATGATACCATTTGTGCTGGCATGGCCACCAGCATTGAAGGAAATTATT
Organism: Flavobacteriaceae bacterium; assembly: GCA_025363675.1. GTDB lineage: Bacteria > Bacteroidota > Bacteroidia > UKL13-3 > UKL13-3 > CANJUD01. The sequence continues at coordinate 3,408 of JANYDJ010000067.1, forward strand.
TAGAAGACACAAACAAAAATGACAAGATAAATGTATGGATACAACCTAAACTAGCTGGCAGTGTAGATTGGTATCTTCAAAATGCAAACAAAACCTATTGGTCCTTAGCCTTCCAGTCTCAATTATCTGATACATTAATTGGACAAGACAGCTTTAAGGTAAATTATAAAGACAATAATTGTCAGCAGGGAAGTACCTTGTCAAAAATGTATTATATAAATTATAAGTCGTGCCCCACATTTCCAATTCAGAGAAACTACACACAACTTGCTTGTGGCAAAATACAATGCGAAGCAGTTAATAACTCTTTTAATACCTATATCTACAAATGGGTAATGCCCGGCCCAACAGGGAACAGTATTAGCGGAGCACAAACAACAGTGGCAGCAAAATCAGCGGGCCCGTACTATATCACTTTAATGATTAAAGACTCCAATGGATATGTGTGGCAGGGATACACTGATACATTAAATATTCCTAACTTATTATATGTTGATATTGGAAATGATTTAACTACTTGTCGAAATAGCATTGTTAATTTAAAAGCAAAAGTATATAATGATACTGGAACTGTTAAATATTATTGGAATGGCAGTTCAACTGCAGGGACCGACTCCCTAACATTTAATATAAAAAATGATACTGCTATATATATAAAAATAACTGACAGCACGGGGTGCGACGCTTATGATACTATCAATATCAAAACATTCCCTACACTAAGTAATATGCTGAAAAGTTCTTATTCTACCTGCTTTAATGACTCTATTAAACTTCTTGCCAATAACAGTTATTATAATACAGTACTTTGGGGGAACGGTAGTACGTCAAATTATATTTATGCTCACACTACTGGCACCTATACTGTTGATGTTTCTGATTCAAACAGATGCCCCAACTCATTTTCAACCAATGTGAAAATTATAGATTATCCCTCAGGTAGTGTTTGGTTAAAAGATACTTCGCAAATTCATGGCAAAATAAGGACTGGCACCCTAAGCAATCCTGATTTAATATGCATGGGAGATACCAGTTTTTTTGAAATAAGCCAACCCAATTTATATAGCAATTCGCAGTATAATACTACCTGGAGCGTTTCAAATTCCTCTTACATTTATTCAGCATCATTTGGATATCAATATAAAGGAGCCTGGGGAACAATTCCTGCAAGTAAAACCTCTAATTTGAAATTATATTTAAAACCAAGCATTAAAGATATTGATACTGTTTATGGAGTACATTTATATTTACAAGATATAACTGGGAGGTGCGACACAATTTTGCTTTTATATATAAAAGTGTTAAGACCTCCTTCCGTGAATTTAGGTAACGACACAATAGTGTGCCCCTTAACTCCTTTAACATTAAAAACTTCTTGTTCCGTTAACAAATCTCTCTTGTTGTTTGAATGGGATAGTATTAAAACATATACAAACGATACATTAAGAGTGATAGAGAATAAAGACATCACACATTTTGTATATATAACGGATACATTTGGATGCACAGGCCATGATAGCATCAATATAATTATGGATACTACAACGAAAGCCGATTTAGGGCCAGACAGATCATTTTGTCCGGGAGCAACAATTATATTGTCTGTTGGATACAAAAAACCTTCTATAAAAATATTATGGAGCACCAATGATACAACGAGTTCTATTACTACATCTAAACCAGGAACCTATTGGGTAAAAGTAAGCAATCCCGTTGGTTGCAATGCTTATGATACAATAAAAATAGATACCATACAAAAAGCTCCCACAGGTGCCAAGCTTGACAAAAATGGCGGCCTGTTTAATGGCAATTATAATACAGGTACTATATCTAATCCCGACAATATTTGCTTAGGCGATTCCACATCCTATCAAATTATTCCTCCAAGCGGGTATAATAATTCGCAATATAATACAAAGTGGGTGGTTACTAGCTCGCCCGTTATTAGAACCTCCAATGGCTTTTCATATCCAGCAGCATTATATATATATAATAAAAGTGTAGGAGGACAGGCCGCTACCATTTCTATATTATCAAATAACAAATATGCTGATTCATTATTATATATAACTTTCACCATCCAAGATTTAGTGAGCAAATGTGATACTACTATTATCAGATATATTGAAATAGTTTCTCCCCCAAAGGTTTCACTAAACCGCGATACAGCTTTTGTTTGCACCGGTCAATCTTTTACCTTTAAAGCTTATGCCACAAATAACCACGCCCCGTATACTTTCTACTGGAATGGTTCTACAAAAACTGATTCATTTACCGTCTCAAAAAATACCTCGAGCAATTATTATATAGTCACACTAGATTCGGCATCGTGTAGTACTACAAAATATTTTAGATATGAAGTAATAAAATATCCGACTGTAAATCTGGGAAAAGATATGAGTCTGTGTCAAAACAATATATTAAAAATTGGTTCGGGACATTGGGATTCTAATTATGATGTAGTATGGAACAACGGAAGTTCCAGCGACAGTATTATACCCGCTACGCAAGGAGATTATATGCTGACTGTTTCAACCAAAATTGCAAACTGCAGTTCAGCAGACACTATACATATCCAAATATATCCTACACTTTCCTCATCAATTATTGCAGACAAAACTTTTAGTGGAATAGCAAGAACAGGAAGTATAAATGACCCCGATGAGGCATGCCCCAATCGCCTATGCAAATATCAATTATTGTCGCCCACTGGTTATAGTAATTCACAGTATGGCTCTGCATGGGGATTGGCATCTAATCCAATAGTTAAAACAGTAAAAGGGGCAACACCAATTACTTATATTTATACAAGCCCTACTACCAGTTACAATGGGTATGTAGAATTTACCCCCTCAAGTAATTTTACTGATTCATTAATAATGGTAGTATTCCCTTTACGAAATATGGCAGGAAATTGCGATACCAATATTATTCGCTATATAAAAATCAAACCATCTATACTCTATCTTGGCCCTGATACAACTATTTGCAATGGACAGCCTTATATATTAGACGCAGGTGCGGCAACAGATTACTTGTGGAATACTGGCGACACCACTCAAAAAATCTCAGTAAAAACTACAGGAATATATTTTGTATCTATAAACACTAAGGCTGCGTGCTTTGAAAGAGATACTATTTCAATCAAAATATATAAATCATCAACCGCAGTTTTCAGTTACACATTGCAGCCTAGTATTAATCCAAAAGCCTATAAGTTTAGTCCCTCTGACACCACGCAAACCAATTATAACTGGGACTTTGGTGATTTTAGTAATTCAAAATCAATCTCGCCATTGCATGTATTTAATCAAAACGGAGTATATAAAACTATATTAACTATTAATGAAAATACACCTTGTGCTTTACTCGATTCTCAATATATTATAATTAATACAAGCGTGCCGAATATAGTTGCAAGCCACCAGTTTACGCTGTACCCCAATCCCACCACAGGAAAAGTATATATAAGCCATTCACTTAGCCATGCCGGGGTGCTCCATATTTCTGTATATGACCAAACGGGAAAATTATTGATGCAACCACAGAAATACCAAACCAACTCAGGCACTAGCGAAACAGAACTCGTATTCCCCGAATCATATAGTGAAGGTTTGTATCTGGTTAGGGTGAGTTATAATAATGAGATATATAATTTGAGGTTGGTGAAGATGAAGTAGCATTTATGTCATTTCCAATCAAATAACTGTCAACGGATGCTGAGTCTAGATTGTTAGTTGAGCTGAGTCGAAGACGAATTTAAAGTAGTACTGCAATGATTACGCAGTCTTAGGAAAGGTGCTCTCAAAATATAAGTCTCTCCCACTGTAGTCCTTTTTCTGGTCACTTGTTTTTTAACGGGAGCAGTCATATTAGGCAAATATTTTTTCAAGCCTAAACAGGAAGAATTTAATATCAGTAACACCTCTTAAATTAGCCCTGAATAATTTTAGTTTTGCATTATATGATTCAGCATGTGCATTGGTGCTTCTGTTGTTGAAGAAGTTTAATATATTTTCCCAGTGATAGTTTATAGAGTTG
>JANYDJ010000079.1 GCA_025363675.1 Flavobacteriaceae bacterium
TGCTACTTGCTACTTGCTACTTGCTACTTTATACTTTATACTTTATACTTTATACCTTCTAAACTACGCCAAAATCCTTTCCAATACCTCCACATCCAACTCTAATTCTATATCGTAGCCGCATACACCAATTTGTTGCAATAAGCTAAAACTTATATATTCATCGGTATTCTTTTTGTCGTGCTTCATCTTTTCCAGCATCTTATGGTAATCTATATTTTGAGGTTTGCTGTTGCTATAATATTTATTAATACAGGCACTTATTATATCAAGATGCTTAGCGGGCAATATCCCAAGTTCGTGCGATAGCTTAGCTTCGGCCAGCAATCCCCAAGCAACTGCTTCGCCATGGTATATATCTTTTTGTGTGGCTTCCAGTGCGTGGCCAATGGTGTGTCCTGCATTTAAAATTTTGCGGAGGCCATGCTCGTGTGGGTCTTCTTCTACTATCTGTTCTTTTATATCGATGGAGGTTTGTATATAGGGCAACAATTTTTCGGTATCAGTTAAATTAATCCCACATAACTCTTCAAAATAATCGGCGTATGCAATTAGTCCATGTTTCAGCATTTCTGCAAAACCATTATATAGTTGTCGCTGGGGCAGTGTTTTTAATAAATCCGTTAGGTAGTAAACTGTTTTGGGTGAGTAGAAAGACCCTATTATATTTTTGGTTTGCAAAAAATTAACCGCAGTTTTGTCTCCAAAAGCTGCATCTACCATACATAATAATGAAGTGGGGATATTTATATAATCAATCCCGCGTTTATATACTGATGCACTAAATCCACCCAAATCGCAAACCAAACCACCACCAACATTAAGCAATAAAGCATTGCGTGTGATATGGACAGCCATCAGTTTTTCAAATACCTTTTCGCATGTTTGCATGGTTTTATGCTCCTCGCCGGTACCTATAATAATAGTTTGTTTTACATTTTTCAAAAGCGGCTCAAGCAGCGGCAGGCAGTGCACCGCAGTGTTCTCATCAGCCAGCACTATTATTTCGGAATAGCCATTCACAATCTTTTCAATCTCTTCGGGTTTATATAAAAACTGTGTGTGCCTCATGTGGCAAAGCTACAATCTGATGATTTGTGTTTTACTTTTGCGGCCAAATTTATTTTTTCTTACCCATGACCACAAAGATTTCGATGAATGACACGGCAATCGCCTTTCAATCAAAAAGCGACAACGAATTGCGAAAAGCCCATTTATTGTTTAGAGCTTTGGGATTGGGATGGTTGGTAAATATGGGGCCTAAGCTTCTCAAATTTGCTTTTGCCCTTCGCCTGCCTATTAAAGGATTAATCAAAAAAACCATCTTTGCACAATTCTGTGGTGGCGAAAATATTGAAGAGTGCGGCAAAGCAATCGAGCTTCTCCATAAATACCATGTAGGTACCATACTCGATTATTCGGTTGAAGGAGAAGGCAATGATGAATCGTACGAACACACCGCCCACGAAACTATAGACACCATATTGAAAGCCAAAGGCAATGCTGCCATACCTTTTACGGTGTTTAAAGTTACCGGAGTATTCCCACATCATTTGCTCCAGGCATTCACTGAAAATGAACCCTACAATCAGCAAGATTTTGAAAAAGCCGCCGCTCGTGTTGACCGAATTTGTAAAACTGCACACGAGAACCATGTAAGAATTTTCATAGATGCGGAGGAAAGCTGGATTCAAAACGCCATCGACCATTTGGCCGAAACCATGATGCAGCGTTATAATAAAAACACAGCAATAGTATATAATACTTTACAACTTTACCGCCACGACCGGCTTGCGTATCTAAAGAAACTCCATGCTATGTGTGAGCAATATAATATATACATGGGCGTGAAATTGGTGCGGGGTGCCTATATGGAAAAGGAAAGACTGAGAGCCCAACAGAACGGTTACCCCTCCCCCATACAACCCGACAAGAAAAGCAGCGACCACGATTATGATGAATCACTCCGCTATTGTGTGGACCATATCGCAAATACTTATATATGTGCGGGCACTCACAACGAACAAAGCTCTATACTATTGGTTGACCTAATGGCAGATAAGGGTATTGCACCCAATGATGAGCGGGTATACTTTTCACAACTTTTGGGCATGAGCGACCACATCAGTTTCAACCTATCTGCTGCTGGTTATCAGGTGGCCAAGTATGTGCCTTATGGCCCAGTAAAATCAGTATTGCCATACCTAATTAGGCGTGCACAAGAAAACACTTCGGCCAAAGGGCAAGCGGGGAGAGAATTGCAATTGATAGAAAAAGAATTGAAACGTAGGAAAATTGCTAAATAAAATTTGTTTTTACAGATTAATCTACCAATATTTGCCCTGTATCAAAATTAAAAAGAAAAATCAATATGAAGAAAAACGAAACAGCGTATACCTCGGTAATGCTTATTGACGATAACGAAATTGATAATTTCATCAATCAGAAAATGATAGAGGGATGCAACCTCTCCAATAAAATATATGTTCATACCTCCAGCAAAAGTGCACTGGAATTTTTGCTCAACATCCAAAGAAACAAAGACCTACCAGCTGATATAAAGCCCCAGCTCATTTTCCTCGACATCAATATGCCTATTATGGATGGGTTTCAGTTTATAGAAGAATTCTTAAAGCTGGGTGTACAATTTAGGCAGGGTGTTACTGTTCATTTGCTCACCAGTTCTATCAACCCGATGGATCAAGAACGTGCCCTTTCATTTGGCGACTGGGTTTCATTTGTAAACAAACCATTGACCAGGGAATATTTGACTTCTTTGGCACCGAAGAAGAAATAAATTTACTTTTTTTTACACCGTCATGCTGTCCTCGATAATTATCGGGATTGTTTCAGCATCTAAAATCGTTCTCCGTAAGGGATGCTGAAATAAATTTAGTATGACGGCTTATATCTAGGCACACTTGTTTAATGAAGGTTTGCAACTATAGGATAGAAAGTGCGGACATGCAAATCTGCCAATAGTTAGCAGTTAAAAAGAAGTAGCGTCACACATTTGTAATGGGTGCGTTATTGGTGTATATTTGCACCATACAGTAACAATAATTAAAATGAAACGACAAAGCATATCCCTAAGTGAGCCGAATGATGAATGGTTGAACAGTCAAATTGCGAACAAAGAATATTCAAGCAAGAGCGAATTAGTTAATGACTTAATAAGACAAGCTAGAAATCAAAATAAACATATTGACTGGATTAGAATGAAACTTGAAAGTGCAGAAAAAAGTGGGTTTACTACTGATACTAAAGAACAAATACTAAAACAATCAAAAGAGATGCTTAATGGCTCAATATAAATTAAGTAATGCAGCGAAGGAGGACCTTATAAACTATTCACTCAAACCTTATCTTCCTCAAACTCAAGTTCGCTGAGTTTGTGTATTAACTTATCATCCAATTTCAGATAAGTAAGCATCTTCTTTTCGCCATGATTTAGGAATTTAAACCTGTCAGCATGTTGCTTAATTTTTTCTGCCAGATTTTTCGATGACGGATTGGCAACCATATATAATAGTCGGTAGAAAGTGCGGGCATTATCGTAGCCTATATCATCTTCTAGTTCTTTTAGTTTGCGAGATACACCGCGTAAATGGGTCATAGCCAATTCCTTTTCGCTTGCCAGCAAATAACACATGGCTTGGAACAAACGAATTTCAATCTCGGCATGGTAATAATTTTTAAAGCTTACTTCATTACTCATTCTTACCAATACTCCCGCCGCCTCTGTGTATTTGCCTAAATTGAAATTGCAAATAGATTTATATAAGCAGTACAGCATATAGTTGGGCACGTCTTGTATATCGGGAACATACTCCGATAACAGGTCATTCATTTCTTCCAACATGGTGTGCTCTTTATTTATCCGCATCATACGTTCTGCCTTCGAAATCAAAAATTTAGAAGGGAAGCAACAGTGATTATAGTTAAGGAATGAAGATAAATTCTCGTTAATAGGATTATAATATTCCTCCTCCCTGTTATGCAAACCTATAATATGGTAATACTCAAAAGCCAAATAACGGTGCACCAATTTGAGGTACATATAATCCTTATCGTTACGGTTCTGATTAAATATTTGTTCCATCTGATTCAACATTAACTCGATGGGTTGCTCTACTTTATGGTCGCCATCTTGCGGCAGGTAAATGGCGGAGCAAATGTCCACTATATTCTTGTAAATGCTTAAATGGTGAGACTCGTACAGCTTTGCGACATTGTGCAATTCCTGCTTGATGAGCGATAGCAGTTGCAAATTCATATTGGTTTTCGACAATTCATAGTCGGCAAGTTTGCGAAAAAAATCTATCAGCAAGTCTTCGGCTTTATCCAATGCTATGGTATATGCCAAATGCCTATTGTACATTTGGGTATAATGATAAAACTTGGGCGAATTGATGTGCAATTTCTTGAGTGCATTATATATACTCGCCAATTTGTAAGGATTGTCCTGCTGCTGCATATCCACCTCCAATTGGCTAAGAATAGCTACCGCTTTGTTACGTTGCGTATTGTATAATAACTCGGGAATATCTTCAATTTTGCTCGACGAATCAACTAAAGGATTGATAAATTGTGCTGAAAGGTATTCTTGTATCTTGTCCAACAAACGCGATTTAATGGTATAGAATGCACTGTTGTTCATCTCCAATTCTTCACGCATCTTCTCATCATTCAATTGTCCTTCTCGCAACATATTGAACAAAGTCATATATTTCCAAGCCCCAGTTTGTTTGAACCTATCCTGAATTTCTTGGCATTCAGATTCTTGCAGTTGTTGAATTACAGATTTGAGTTTAGACATAGGGTCAAATGAAACCTATTTTTTTGATAAAACCAAATTCTTACATAAACTTTTTAACCAATGCGGTATGTAATTTGTGAATGGTATTAAATATTTAACAGGTTAAATTTGCAAACGATATGAACAGAAAATTATTTATCAAATATTCGGCAGTGCTTGGCGGAATGGCAGCTTTAAAACCTTCATTCGTTTTTGCCGATGCTTATCCCCACCACAAAAAAAATATTTTATGTATATGGGGCGATGGCGTGAATATAGCAGATTTTAAAAATCATATTATACAACTACCCTCCCACCCCCATTTAAAATCATCCCACCAGTTCGACCAATACTATACAGGTTCCCTCCACTCGCATACCGATGCTACGGAACTGCTCACCCAAGGAAATAAAGTTCATCAGCATATAAATGTACTTCACGAAAGTTTTGATCCGAAACTGCTCGATGGCCAAGAATTATATATTATACGTTTTACTGGTTGCGATGCCGCACATTATAATATGGAGCTTTATCATACTGCTCTCAAAAAATATAGTGAGTACACGCAGCAGTTAAACGATTATATATATTCCCATAAGTTATATAACGATTATAATCTTGTAATATCAACAGAAATAGGTCGTGATACCCATGGCGGTGAAATGCAGAATAATTGTGGCCTAATATGCTCACACCACAATACGGATGAAGCAAGAAAAATTGGGAGAGTGGGTTTGTATAGGTAGTCCGAAGCTGGAAGCCCGAAGTTAGAAGTTGGAAGTTTTATGGCTGGTGCAACTTCCATCTTCGGACTTCCAGCTTCCCAACGACAAAAATAATTTTTTAGTTCTTGTTTATTAAAGTTTTACAGTATTTATTTGTTGCTTCGATATGGACGATTAATCCCTAATCTGCCTTTCGATAGAAAACTATAACAAACTATTAATAAACCATGCATTATGCGGAAGAATATTTTTTCTCCATTACGAAATTCTTATAAAGACGGCATAAAAAAAGCCTCCCAGTTAAAGTCGAGAGGCGAACTTAAATGTTTTCACAACGGAATAATCCTTATTGTGATTTGCTTTCTTTTCGTGAGGCAATATTACAATATTTTTTAATTATAAAAAACAATTATTTTCTATCAATAAAAACAAATATTAATATAACTATGAAGACTAGACAAATTTTAGGCTTAGATTTAGGAACCAGTTCTATTGGATGGGCATTGATCGAAGTTAGTGAGAATAATACCCCTATTCGGATTACGGCAATGGGTTCACGTATTATCCCTCTAAGTTCAGATGATCGTGACCAGTTTCAAAAAGGGCAAGCCATTTCTAAAAATCAGGATAGAACTAAAACCCGAACGCAACGTAAAGGGTACGATAGGAAACAATTAAAAAAGAGTGATGATTTTAAATACAGTTTAAAAAATATTTTAGAGAAACTTAATATATTTCCTTCTGAAGAATTAATGAATCTTCCAAGTCTTGATTTATGGAAATTGCGTCATGATGCAGTTTCTGAAAATGAAAATATTACTGCTGACCAATTGGGCAGAATTATATATATGCTCAACCAAAAAAGAGGATATAAATCAGCAAGAAGTGAAGCTAATCAAGACAAGAAGGATACAGACTATGTAGCCGCAGTAAAAGGCAGACATGCTCAACTAAAAGAACGAAATCAAACTTTAGGACAATACTTTTATGATGAAATATTGATTGCAAATAACTCAAATACTTATTTCCGTATTAAAGAAAAAGTATATCCAAGAGAAGCTTATATGGAAGAGTTTGATGCAATAATCAATGTTCAAAAAAAGAAACATACTTTTCTGACTGATGAGGTTATTCATTCATTGCGAAATGAAATCATTTATTACCAACGTAAATTGAAATCTCAAAAAGGTCTAGTAAGCGTTTGTGAATTTGAAAACTTTCAAACTACTTATATTGATAAAGAAACTCAAAAAGAAAAATCAATTTATACAGGTCCGAAAGTTGCTCCCAAGACTTCGCCACTTTTTCAATTATGCAAAATTTGGGAAGTAGTGAACAATATTAACTTAAAGATAAAAAATCCAGAAGGGGCTAAATACAAATGGAGCGACAGAATACCCACTTTAGAAGAGAGACAAGAAATAGTGAAATATCTTTCTGTAAATGCCAATCTTAGTTTTGTTGATTTACTTAAAATATTAAATCTTAAAAAAGATCAAGTTTATGCCAATAAACAAATTCAAAAAGGTATTCAAGGTAATATTACATATTCCGAAATATCTAAAGTTATTGGTGATAATGAAAATTTACAATTCCATACTAATATAATTTCTTCTAAACATAAAGCTAACATAATAGATAAACAAACTGGTGAAGTGCTAGCTGAAAGAGATGGATTACAATTAGCTGTAGCTATGGAACGAGAGCCGCTATATCAATTATGGCATACTATATATTCTATAAAAGATTTAGACGAATGTAAAAATGCCTTGATAAAGAAATTTCAATTTAATGACGAAACTGCAGACAAATTATCTAGGATAGATTTTAATAAACAAGCTTTCGGCAATAAATCGAATAAAGCAATGCGTAAAATTTTACCCTATTTAATGGAAGGATTTGACTATTCGCAGGCATGCAGTTTAGCGGGATATAATCATTCGAATAGTTTAACCAAAGAAGAACGAAACAATCAGATTACTATTGACAAATTAGAACTATTACCCAAAAATAGTCTTCGTCAGCCTATAGTTGAAAAAATTCTTAACCAAATGATTAATGTGGTAAATGCTATTGTAGAAAAATATGGTAAACCTAATGAAATTAGAGTAGAATTAGCTCGAGAATTAAAGCAAAGTAAAGATGAAAGAAATGACGCAGACCTTCAAAACGTATTTAATAAAAAGCTAAATGATGAAGTAGCGAATAGGCTTGCGGAGTTAGGCTTACCTGCAACTAAACGATATATCCAAAAGTACAAATTCATTTTCCCAACAAAAGATAAAAAATTGAAAGAGGCTCAGGTTGTCAATCAATGTATTTATTGTGGTGAGTTATTTAACTTAACTGAAGCATTAAGTGGTGATAATTTTGACGTGGATCATATTGTACCCAAGGCTCTTCTTTTTGATGACTCGCAAACAAACAAAGTTTTGGTCCATAGGAGTTGCAATACCAACAAAACTAATCAAACAGCTTACGATTATATTGCTAAAAAAGGATCTGTAGCCTTGGACGAATACATAGAAAGGGTAGATGATTGGTTTAAGCGAGGAATAGTTTCTTATAGTAAAATGCAACGTCTGAAAGTTTCCTTTGAAGAATATACTGAACGGAAAAAATTAAAGAAAGAAACAGAAGCCGATAAAAAGCTATGGGAAAGTTTTATCGACCGTCAATTAAGACAAACTCAATTTATTGCACGAAAATCAGTAGAAATACTTCAAAGCATTTGTAACAACGTAACTGCTACAGAAGGAACTGTAACTGCTAAGCTAAGAAAACTTTGGGGCTGGGAAGATGTATTAATGAATTTGCAATTACCCAAATACAAAGAATTAGGACAAACTATTATTACAGAATGGACAAGTGAACATGGAAAACGCAAACACCAAAAAGAAGAAATTGCTAATTGGGGCAAACGGGATGACCATCGGCACCATGCCATAGATGCTCTGGTTATTGCTTGCACACAACAAGGATTTATACAACGTATAAATACACTCAATGCAAGCGAAGTTAGAAATGAAATGAATAAAGAAGTAGAGCAAGCTAAAACTGTATACGATGAAAGACACACTTTACTAGAGAAATATTTAAAATTACAAAAACCATTTTCTACAATAGACGTAGAGAAGGAAGCCGAAAAAATATTGATATCATTTAAGGCTGGAAAAAAAGTAGCCACAAATGGGGTAAGGAAGGTTAAAATAAATGGAAAGAAAAAGATTATTCAAAAGGATATTATCGTTCCAAGAGGTGGATTGCATGAACAGTTTGTATATGGAAAAATAAAAACTGAGGATAAAAATAGACTCCCAAAATATCTATTTGAAAATCCTGATAAAATAATGCACAAAAAAATAAAATCAATAGTTGAAACTAGATTATCAGAAAATGGAAACGATGTAAAAAAAGCGATAGCAACTCTCAAAGACAACCCTCTATACATAGATGATAAAAATAAGAAACCATTAGAAAAATCATCGTGTTTTAAAGATGAGTTTGTAATTAAATATAAAATACAAGATATAAAAGCCAAAGACACTGAATATATTATTGATGAAAAAGTAAAAGCATTGGTAAAAGCTAGATTAGATCAATATAATGGTAAAGAAAAAGAAGCTTTCAAAGATGTATTATGGTTTAATGAATCTAAACAAATACCCATTCTTAGCGTGAGGTGTTTTACAGGTCTTTCAGCAGTTGAAGCTATTAAGAAAGATGAGAATGGAAAAGAAATAGGCTTTGCGAAAACTGGCAATAATCATCATATAGCAATTTATCAAAATAAAGAAGGAAAACTAATACAACACTTATGTACGTTTTGGCATGCGGTAGAACGAAAGAAATATAATATAAATTATATTATAAAAAATACGAATCAAATGTGGGACAATATGCTAAATAAGGAATTATCGCAAGCCTTTTTAGAAAAGCTACCAGGTTCTGATTTGGAATTACAATATAGTATGCAACAAAATGAAATGTTTATTTTAGGACTATCAAAAGAAGAATTTGAAGAAAATATTAAGCATAATAATAAATCTTTGTTAAGTAAGCATCTATATTTAGTATGGAGTGTATCAGATAGTGATTATTGGTTTAGGCATCACTTAGAAACAAAAAATTCTGAATTAAAAAATATAGAAAATGCTAAGGAGGGCAAAAGGTATTACCGCTTTAAAAGTGTTAGGTCATTAAATGAGGTAAATCCTATAAAAGTTCGATTAAATCATTTGGGAGAAATAACAAAAATTGGTGAATAATATATGAAACGCAGTGATTTCTTAACCCGCCTTATTGGTATTTCTGGCTTTGGAGTATTTAATGTGCAAGCATTAATTCCAAAACGCAAAATTTATTTGCAGCAATTTTTTGTAGCGGGTTTCAGGCATTATAAAGGAATGGAAATGTTAGAGCATTTGCAAGAAAATGATTTATTAGAATTAAGACGTGAAGTCGAAAATGAATATGATGATTGTGCTATAGCGGTATATTGGCAACAAGAGAAAATAGGTTTTGTTCCTGCCGATTTAAATGAAATGCTGGCACGACTGATGGATGTGCGTGCTTTGCCATTGTTAGGTATGATCACCCATATCAATAGGCAAGTAAAACCTTGAGAAAATGTGGCAGCTGCTATTTATTTCGTGCAAGATGAAACTTTTGAAATACCTCCGCATGCCCAACATATGCAGGAATTGGAACAACCTATATATAAAACCAATTCCAAGCACAAAAAGGAAAAACTATATGAAGAAATATTTGACCATTATAATGGAATTGTGGATATAGGCAATATTAAGATTAAAGAAATAAAAGAACATTTCGAGCAATATCACAATAATGAAAAAAGCATAGTACTATATAACAACAAACCATACGCCCACATTAACACCAATGATATTTATACTTTTATGTATCAGGTTGATCCAATTGCACCCATAATAGCAGATGACGGAGAAGAATATATATTGTTTCAGTTTGTTGAATCTCTCAATTTAAACTATTAAACCGAATATTTCTATATGATCAAACGCACCCTCTACTTCAGCAACCCAGCCTATTTAAAAACCACCAACGAGCAATTGGTAATAACATTACCTGAGCTTAAAAGTGGCTTATCGGAAGAAATGCGGAGTACCACTATACCTATAGAAGATATAGGCGTGGTGATATTGGACCATCAACAAATAACCATTAGCCAGGCTCTTATATCAAAACTATTGGACAATAATGTAGCTTTAATTACTTGCGACAATAGGCACCACCCTACCGGGCTTATGCTAAACTTAGTTGGAAATACTTTACAGGCAGAGAGATTTGCGGTACAGATAAATGCCAGTGTGCCATTGAAAAAACAATTGTGGGCACAAACGGTAGAACAGAAAATAATTAACCAAGCCAAGATACTGAAACAACAAAAACAAGGCGACCACGAACTA
>JANYDJ010000125.1 GCA_025363675.1 Flavobacteriaceae bacterium
ACCCACAACAATATATGTATACTCCTCGACCTGCAAGGGCCCAAGCTGCGGGTGGGCGATATGGGTGCTGATGGAGTGGAGTTGATAGAAGGCTCTACACTCACTGTTACCAATGAACCTATAGTGGGTACACCTCAAAAAATATATGTAAACCATACCAACCTACCATCGGAAGTAAAAGCTGGTGAACATATATTATTGGATGATGGAAAAATACATTTACAAGTAATATCATCCGACGGAAAAAATAACATAGAAACTAAAGTTATATATGGAGGTTTGCTCACCTCTAAAAAAGGTTTCAATTTGCCACATACAAATACTTCGCTACCTTGCCTTACCGAAAAAGATTTGGCAGATTTAGATTTTGGTTTGCAGCATAATGTGGAATGGATAGGCTTGTCGTTTGTGAGAAAAGCATCCGATATTATAGAACTAAAACAGATTATAGAAAGCAAAGGAAAAACCACCCGCGTAATTGCCAAAATAGAAAAACCAGAAGGTGTACAAAACTTTGATGAAATACTGGAAGTGGCCGATGGTATTATGGTAGCCCGCGGCGACCTAGGTGTGGAGATGAAGATGGAAGAAGTTCCAGTAATACAAAAACGTATTATAAATAGTTGTATACTGGCAGGCAAACCTGTAATAGTTGCCACACAAATGATGGAGAGTATGATTAAAAGTCCTACACCAACCCGTGCAGAAGTAAATGATATAGCCAACTCCGTTTTTGATGGAGCCGATGCCGTAATGCTAAGTGCTGAAACCTCGGTAGGTGCTTACCCATTTGAGGCAGTGAAAAAGATGAGCGATATTATAATGCAAGTAGAAAAAGAAGAAGGTGTATATTTTAAAGGGCGAAAACCAAGTTCCGATTCTCCTTTATTTTTAAGCGACGAAATATGCTTTACCGCTTGTAGAATTAGCGACCATCTGGGAGCAAAAGCAATTGTGGGCATGACCTATTCAGGATATACTGGCTATAAAATTTCAAGCTTTAGGCCCAAAGCAAATATATTTATTTTTACCAGCAATATACCTTTACTCAATACCCTAAGTTTAGTATGGGGTGTTCGCGGACTATATTATAATAAATACGAAAGCACCGACCAAACATTTAGCGATTTGATTGATATACTTAAATCGAAAGAATTTGTGGAGGAGGGTGATATTGTAATACATACCGCCAGCATGCCCATACACGCAAAACAAAGAACCAATGCTATTAAAGTAAGCACAGTATAATATTAGTCGCTAGTCTGCAAGTCGTTAGTGCCATTCGGCGTTAGCGACTAACGACTAATGACTAGTTAACTAACGACTAAATGATAATAAACCGCAAAGCAAAATTCGACTACGAATTTATAGATCGCTATAAAGCAGGAGTGGTATTGACGGGTACTGAAATTAAATCTGTTCGTGCCGGGAATGTGAATATGGGCGATGCTTTTTGTACTTTTATAAAAGGGAATTTGGTATTACGCAATTTACATATTGGTGTATATAAGCAGGGAAGTTATAATAACCATGAACCTATGCGTGAAAGGGTATTGTTGTTAAAAAAAACCGAGCTAAAAAAACTACTTACCAAATTAAAAGACAAAGGAAATACTATTATACCTATCGAGATATTTTTTTCGGAAACAGGTTATGCTAAAATAGAAATTGCATTGGCACGCGGAAAGAAAACATACGATAAAAGGGACGATTTGAAGCAGAAGGATATTGAACGAAATACCCAGCGGGAGTTAGCTTAGAAGAATTACGAATTACAACAATTTTATACAACATTTGTCATCCCTAGGAACGAGGGATCTACTAATAACAAGGTGCTGAAACATAGTAGATGTCTCCTACCGTCGACATGACAAATTAAGTTATTTCCTTCTCTTAAAAAACATCTGCACTATAATACCCAAATCTTTATCAACTGAATAATTTTTGGAGTACAGCAAATTTATTTTCTCAAAAGTTTTTCCATTTTCTGGTAAGGCACCTACTACATCGGCAGGCGAAAAAATACCGGGTTTTAACGGGGGCAATCCATCTGCATTTGCCATACCTGCATAGCCCACCCACGTTTTTTTATTTGTTAAAACCTGCCATGCATTATTAAAAATTTTGAACTTGAAACCATTTAACAA
Organism: Flavobacteriaceae bacterium; assembly: GCA_025363675.1. Classification (GTDB taxonomy): domain Bacteria; phylum Bacteroidota; class Bacteroidia; order UKL13-3; family UKL13-3; genus CANJUD01. Next base: position 2,148 of record JANYDJ010000125.1, read on the forward strand.
AACTATAAGTGGCGATAATAGTAACGCTATTACAGCTATCAGCATATCAAATGCTCTTTTAAGTCTTTTATTACCCGGCTGCGACAACTCTAAATGTATATCAATAGTATAAAAATCGCCGCGGGTATTTTTTGAATTACTGCCTATCACAAACAAACTTTCTTCGGGCACTATTTTATAATCAACTTGCGTGGCGGTGCTATTTCCCATAAACGAAATAATATCTTTGGCTTTAATATCTTTTGAACAAAATATAACTTCGCTTATGCTAAATACTTCTATTAATTGAGAAAGCTGTGCCATATAACCTATAATCCTGTCGTCTTCATTTTTTGCTTTTTCTGGTGTAACAATACCGAGTGTTTTTACTGGGGCAGCTAGTTTCTCCAATAGATTTTTAACACGGGTTGCTTCTTCTAAATCGCCCACTATTAAAGCATTTTTTTCTTTGCCCCATCTAGGAATTAGACTTTTATATATCAGTCCATTTATTAAAAATCTTTCTATAATACATATCGTAAATGCCCCCAATCCGCCCAATAAAATTAATGCTCGGCTAAACCTAATCTCTAATGGGGCAAATGCATAAAAAACGGCCACAGCTAAAGTGCCTGTTATAATACCTCTGCCAAGGCTCATAAACCCTGCATTGCTGCGATAGCCTCCATTTAAATAAATGCCAAGTACCCATAATATACTATATATAGGGGCATTTACTTTAAAAAATTCAACAGGATAATATCCGCCATTTGGGTATCGCTGTGTTTCCCAAAATTGTATTAGTATATATAATGATAAAAAGCAAAGCAGGCCTTCTAATGCGGGTCGCCAAAGCATATATATAAATCTTTGTACTATGGCAAGTCCCGCCCGTAGGTATATAGCCAGGTTAATAAGCAATCCAAACATTCCCGCTTTGTTTCGCTGAAAATGTTTTTGGGCAAATATGGCCATTGCTTTATAAAATACAAGTACATAATTTACCGAACTTTTTTTAGTACTCTCTCCCTTATAATGTATTATAGTAGTACCTGGGTAATAATAATTTTTATAGCCCGCTTGGGTAATACGATAACTCAAATCCACATCTTCGCCATACATAAAAAATGTTTCATCGAACACCCCAATTTTGTCTAACAAAGATTTTCGCAGCATCATAAAAGCTCCTGATAGCACATCAATTTCATGGGTTTCGTTTTTGTCCAAAAATCCCAGATGATAAGCACCAAATACTTTTGATTTGGGAAATAATTTAGAAAGGCCAAACATTTTATATAATGCCACGCTGGGCGATGGTAAGCCTCGTTTACTCTCGGGCAAAAATTTACCTGCACCATCCACCATCATCACACCCAAGCCACCTGCATCAGGATGCGAATCCATAAACTCAATCGTTTTTGTAAAAGTATCATCTTGCACCACGGTGTCGGGGTTTAATAGAAGTATATAATCTCCCTGAGCAATTTTAATGGCCTGATTATTACCTCTCGAAAATCCAACATTTTCTTTATTAGCTATCCTAGTACATTCTGGAAATTTCTCAGCCACCATTTCCACGGAACCATCTACCGAATTATTGTCAACCACAAAAACCTCAACCTGCAGCCCCTTAGATGCATGCCTAACTGATAGCAGACATTGCTCTAAAAAATACTTCACATTGTAGTTAACTATTATTACGGATAGCTTCAAATTGTAATTTTTAATTGGTAGGCTTTTCTTTTTTTGAAGGTATTATTTTAGCATATTAACTGGTGTGAAAACAATCCATATACATGACCCTCATTTACTAAAAAAGGTTGCAAACTTAGGCTAAATAAAATAAAAAAGTCGGCTTCACAAAAACCGACTTGTATAAATTGGGCCAACTGTTCAATTAGGGCTTGGGCTGCACGGGTTGCACCACCGGTGGCTGACCTTGCGGAGTGGTTTCCACAAACCCTTTTATATTGAGCGATACCGAAGCGGTTTTACCATTTGAGGTAACATATACTATTTTATTAAATACTCCCGGGCGACCATTCGAGTCGAAAGTAGCGGTAATAACGGCGGTTTTGCCTGGGGCAATGGCCTCCTTGGGCCAAGTGGGCGTAGTGCACCCGCACGAGGCGTGTACATCGGAAAGGATCAATGGCTGTTTGCCTATGTTTTTAAATTTGAACTCATACGTAGCTTGTGTTCCTTCTTTTATGTTTCCAAAATCGTGAAGGGTTTCCTCAAACTGGATATCGGCTTGATTGGGATTGGCTGCTGCAACCGGAGCAGGTGTTTGTTGTGCATTAACGCCCATAATGATGGCGAAGGCAAACGATGCCGAGAGAATGATTTTTTTCACTGTTGTATGTTTATTTAAGTATTACAGTAAACCAATTATTATACCAAACACTTTATTCAGCATTATATATAGAAGCAATTTTTTACAAAAAAATATACATAAAAAAAGCCCGCTTTTAAAGCAGGCTTTCAGTAATATTTGTAATACCCAATTATTATGGTTTGGGTTGTTGAGGAGTAGGTTGTACCACTGGTGATTGTGGTTGTTGTGGAGCTGTTTCAACAAAACCTTTAAGTGTTAAACCAATAGATGCTGTTTTAGCATTAGAGGTAACAGTTACTACTTTATTGAACACCCCTGGGCGACCTTGTGAGTTGAAAGTAGCAGTGATAACAGCGGTTTTGCCTGGAGCAATGGCTTCTTTGGGCCAAGTAGGTGTAGTGCAGCCACATGAAGCTTGAACATTTGAAAGAATTAAAGGCTCTTTTCCTGTGTTTTTAAATTTGAATTCGTAAGTAGCAAGTGTGCCTTCCTTAATGTTTCCGAAATCGTGAAGGGTTTCTTCAAACTGGATATCGGCTTGATTGGGATTGGCTGCTGCAACCGGAGCTGGAGTTTGTTGTGCGTTAACGCCTATAATCATGGCGAAGGCAAACGATGCGGATAGAATAATTTTCTTCATTTTGTTTATTTTAGTTTTTTAGTGCGACAAATTTAATTCAATTACTGTACCAAAAAAATAATTTACTTAAAAATAATTTTATGGCTGATTCTGGGTTTTTAATTTTAATGATATAGGATTCCTATTTTTTTTTGAGCGTAACAATACCTTTTATATATAATAATTGGGCAGGATGCGATTTCGAATTTGCGGTATCAATTTTTTTGTGTGATACCCAGCATATATATATTTGTAAGTAGAAATAGCTATCCGAAAAAGATACTAAACGAACCTGTTTACTTATAAAGTACTATTACTGACTAACACTAACGGTACCATTTATATACAACAATTTAGTAGGTTGCGATTTTGAATTGGAATTAACCGTAACAACTTTCGAAAATGCTCCGGGCCTGCCTTGGGTATGGTACACTACTTTAATAAAGGCTGAGGCACCAGGTGCAATAGGGTCTTTCGGGGCTTCGGGGGCAGTGCATCCACAAGGGGCGGTAACACTCGAAATAATGAGTGGGGTATTTCCAATATTTGTAAATTTAAATTCATGCATCACATCGGGTCCGTTGGGAATAGCGGCTCCAAAATCGAAAGTTTCTGCTTCAAAAGCAAACTCTGCAAATGGATCAACAGGAGGTGCTGGTGGGGCTTTTACCACTGCAACTTTTTTCTTTTTACTGGGCTTAGCTGCTTGGGTGGTTTTCTTTTTTACAGTGGGGGTAACGGGCTCTTGTGCAAATGACTGGTTGTTAATACCAACTGCTATCAGAAATGCCAATGTGTAGATAATTTTTTTCATTTTAGTATTTTGTTTTTTTTCAATAAACCAATCACTATGCCAAAAGTTTTTTATTAAAATGATTTCTAAGAATCATTCAATCGTTAAATCATCCAATCATTAAATGCTAATAGGCCCACTTAATCCATATAGCTCCCCAGGTGAAACCACCTCCAAAAGCCGAGAGCACAATGTTATCGCCTTTCTTCATTTGGTTTTCCCATTCCCACAAACACAAGGGCAGTGTGCCATTGGTGGTATTTCCGAAACGCTCGATATTCAACATCACTTTACTGCTGTCAATTTCCATACGTTCGGCAGTGGCATCTATAATTCTTTTATTGGCTTGGTGCGGAACTAGCCAAGCTATATCATCGGCTACCAAATTATTGCGATCCATAATCTGCCTGCTCACCTCGGCCATATTGGTTACTGCAAATTTGAAAACTGTTTTACCTTCTTGATATACATAGTGTTCTCCTGCATCAATGGTTTCGTGGGTAGGTGGTTTTAGCGAGCCCCCTGCTTTTTGGTGAAGAAACTCCCGGCCACTTCCATCTACATGTAATATACTGTCCATTATTCCCAGTCCATCGTAATTAGGTTCAAGCAGCACCGCACCCATGCCATCACCAAATATGATGCAGGTATTGCGATCGGTATAATCTATAATCGACGACATTTTATCGCCGCCCACTACCACTACTTTTTTGTACTTGCCGCTCAATATCATATTGTTTCCTGTTTCCAATCCAAACAAAAAACCTGAACAGGCTGCCCCTAAATCATATCCCCAAGCATTTTTTGCACCTATCTTATCACAGATAATACAAGCTGTTGAGGGGAAAATAAGATCGCCGGTAATGGTGCAGCAAATCACTAAATCTATTTCCTCGGCACTAATGCCCCGTTTTTTTAACAGTCCATTTATAGCCTCTACACCCATATCGCTTGTGGCTTTTCCGGGCTCTTTCAATATATGTCTTTCTTTAATACCAGTGCGGGCCATAATCCACTCATCCGATGTATCGACCATACGTTCCAATTCTTGATTGGTAAGTATATAATCGGGTACATAACCATGTACCGCTGTAATTGCTGCTGATATTCCCATTCCTGATTGTTTTAAAAAACGACTTTGCAATATTCACCATAATTTTCGGGACGGCGAAACACAAAATGTAAAAATTTCCCACCACTTGTTAAATTATTGGATGGTTTTAAGGAGGTTTGTTCTTTGCTTTGCACTTTTATTCTGAATATATTATATGCACACAAATTATTGGACCGGTATTCAACAAATAGGAATCGGCATTAGCGATGTGGCAACCGCTTCGCGTTGGTATCGTGATTATTTTGGTTTTACAGCTCAGGTTTTTGATGATGCGGGCGAGGCTGCTTTAATGCTTCCTTATACCAAAAATGAAGTGCGTTCGCGTAGGGCTATTCTTTCCCTTAATATGGCAGGTGGCGGTGGTTTCGAAATTTGGCAATACACCAGCCGTGTTCCTGTGCAGCCATCACGACCAGTGAGGTTGGGCGATTTCGGAATTTTTGCTCCCAAACTTAAATGTCCCGATATATCCAAAGCTTATGCGTTTTTGAAAAGCAAAAATGTGAAAGTGACAACCCCCACTGAATCACCATCGGGAAATCAAACTTTTTGGGCTTACGATTTATATAACAATCCTTTTCATTTGGTGCAATCGGATGACTGGTTTCAAAAAACCAAGCACCCCATTGGTGGAATTTGCGGGGCCGTAATGGGTGTTTCAGATATGGACAAATCGGTGGCGTATTATAAAGAGGTGCTGGGTTTTAATCAAGAAATATATCATACCTCCGGGAAATTTAGCGACCTACCGGAGCCTGCATTGCAAGAAGAACGCTTTAATAGGGTGTTATTGAAAAAAGTAAAACCTAGTACTGGTGCATTTAGTAGATTGCTAGGTGATACAGAGATTGAACTTGTGCAAGCAACAGATTATAGCGGAGAAAAAATATTTGCCGGTCGCGATTGGGGCGACACCGGTTATATACATATATGCTTTGATGTATTGGACATGAAAGGCCTGCAAGCACACTGTAATAAACACCACTCGCCCTTTACGGTAGACAGCGGAGAAACTTTTGATATGGGCGACAGTGGCGGGCGATTTAGTTATACCGAAGACCCTGATGGTACCTTGATAGAGTTTGTGGAAACACATAAAGTTCCGATCATGAAAAAGTTTGGGTTGTTTCTAAATCTCAAAAACAAACAGCATAAACCTTTGGCAGATTGGATGGTACGGTTATTGGGAATTAGCAAAGTAAAATGAAAAAAGTATTATATATATTTTTGTGTGCGGGTGGTTTTACTCTATCAGCATGTTATACTATTAAACCTAAAGCATATATGATAGAAGGCCACATTACCCACTCATCTGACTGGTGCAGTGGCGTTGCTCCCGGCCCCGAGTATGATGAGGAGGAACGCAATCCCCCGCCTTATATAGGATTGAAGTTATATATAAAATGCGGCAAGGTTAATAGCACAAAATCCAAAATATATACCACAACAATAACCGATAGTATGGGTAATTTTAAACTCAAACTTCCGGTAGGGAACTATATCATACTACAGGCTGAGAAACTAAAGAAGCCAACTATTCCCAAAGATGATTCATACTGCAAATGGGATTCAGCTTGTATTATAAAAAACTGGAGTGAGGGCGATTATAAATTCAAGGTCGATGATAAATCAAACAAAAAAATAAATTTCGATTTGAGGCGACATTGTAATTGGAACTATCCCTGTATGAGGTATGACGGCCCACTCCCACCATGATACCGTTTAATTTTTTAATTGCAGCATCAAATTACTTATATATATAAAAGTAGCTTTTTATATTATATATTTTCTGAGAGCCACTGTACCAATTTTTCAAAAGCCCTGGCTCTGTGGCTCATGGTATTTTTTTCTTCCAATTCCATTTCCGCAAACGTGCGTTCGTGTCCCTCTGGAATAAAAACAGGATCGTAGCCGAATCCACTATAACCTGTTGGCTCCATCGCTATTTTTCCGTTCACTATTCCTTCAAATTGTATATATGTATCATCCCACACCAATTGTATCACGGTTCTAAAACGAGCCTTACGGTCTGGTTTTTCTTGCAGCTCATATAATAGTTTTTCTATATTCTCTCCGTCATTTTTTTTGAGGCTGGCATAGCGGGCACTATATACACCTGGTCTTCCGTCCAATGCCTCTACTTCAAGCCCTGTGTCATCAGCAAAACAAGGTTGGCCCGTTTTATCATATACAAATTTACATTTAATTAAAGCGTTTTCTTCTAGGGTGGCACCTGTTTCTGGAATCTCTTGCATAATTCCATATTCATCGAGCGAGACTAGTTTAATTCCATTAGGTAACAGGCTTTGTATTTCCTGTAATTTATGAAGGTTATGGGTGGCAAAGATGAGTTCTGTCATAGTGTTGCTAGTGTGTAAAATTATTAATTAGTTTACATCAGGCACAAAATAAGTGGTTAAATTTGTACCCTAAATAAAAAAAATAATGTTTCAATTAAAAAGTAAATTATTAGGGGTATTGATGATGGGGACTATATATACTAACGCCCAACTTATTACCATAGCAGAAGCCCGCACCAAATCCATGAACAGCAATGTAACAGTAAGAGGGGTGATTACGAATGGCGGCGAACTGGGTACTTCGCGTTTTGTGCAAGATGGCACTGCCGGCATTGGAATATATTCTTCTACTATCGGTACTCTCGAACGCGGAGACAGTGTGGAAGTATCGGGCGATTTGGGACACTTCAACAACTTGTTACAGATTTCGAATAATGTATCCATCACTATTATTCAAAAAGGATTGCCGCTGCCAGCACC
>JANYDJ010000202.1 GCA_025363675.1 Flavobacteriaceae bacterium
AAATGAAGTGGTGGATGGTGTTATTCCTTTAATGATTAATGCGTATGGAAAAGGGAATCAAAAAAGATTTTTAATTGAAGGAAGTGAAACGCCGCACTCAATACCCGCATGGCTTTGGGCAATTATTATTGGATTTGTTGGTTGGGCTATGTATTATGCTATTACCGCTATGAATATTACCTTATAAATATATAGTGAAAAAGGAAATAGAAAACATACAAGATATAAAATTACTCGTTGATGAGTTCTATAAAAAAGTGGTGAAGGATGAAATAATTTCTCATTTTTTCACCCAAGTTATTAAATTCGATTGGGAAACGCATATACCTAAAATGTATACTTTTTGGGATATGGTTTTATTCGGCACAATGGGCTATAAAGGGAATCCGATGGAAAAACATATAGAGATCCATAAAAAAGAAAAGCTATATGAAGAACATTTCTCTCGCTGGCTCAAGCTTTGGGAACAAACCGTAGATGAATTTTTTATCGGCGACAAAGCCGAAGAAGCAAAAAAGAGAGCCACCAGTATTGGCGGACTCATGATGCACAAAATTAATTTACAAAATAATTGAGTCCAACAATCAATCTAGTTTTTCAACCAAATTTTTTATAGCGTCGGGAAATGGCAGTTTTTCATTTTTTACAAAATCAAACATCACCATCACATCTTTGGCTTCTGCGGCCAGTTCGTTATCACTATTATATAATTGATGCGATATCCCAAAGCTGGAATTTTTAATAAAATCCATTTGCGAATGTATGATAACTTCACCCGGATAAAACAGTGGTTTCTTAAACTCACAATGCGTAGATGCGAGCATTGGTACATGCTTGTTATCGGTATATAATTTATACAATCCAATCTGTTCCCAATAATTTACCCGTGCCGCTTGCACATATTTCATAAAAGCTACATTGTTTACATGGCCAAATAGGTCAAGCTCGCTCCAGTCGATGCGTAGGGTGAGGGTGATTTGTTTTGGGTATGGCATAAACGCCGAGTCTATTATGGGAATTGTTTGTATATATCTTTTCGATGGTCAATGACTATTAATCTAATGTTGTCTTTATTTATTCCTCTAATCCAAGTCTATAATCTCCAATCCGAATTCTATAATAATATTTGTAGCCAGTCATTTTCTTGATATTTTTAATATCAATTATAGAATTAGCAGCATCAATTTCTAGTATAATAGCTACTATTTTATTCTTAATAGTATCATTAGATAGCCTATCTATACTCTTTAAAAAAGATTTATCAAACGTAACTTTCACTTAGTTTTGAGTTTCTTCATAACGCTTTCCCGGCTTGCATCTTTCCCCGTTTTTACCTTGTCCATCAGTTTTCCTAATGCAAGGTCTTCATATTGTTCCTCGGAAATGGATAGCACGTCACTACCTAATTTTAGTGATAGTTCAGATAAGATTTTCAAATCAGCTTTTGAATTTGTATGTATAACGATTGCACTCATAATTGGTCACAAATATAATCAAATATTATTAACATTAAATAATGTTCGAAATTATGCATATTTTTGCGTACAACTCATATATCGAATTTAAAAATAAATTGTTTTATTCAACCCTATAATTCTCAAAGCATTTCCACAGCTAATCGAATCTCAATTCCGAGCATGAAAATATACGCAGAAACACCCCGATTAATCCTCCGCGAAATGTTACCCACCGATGCAGATGGGATGTTCGAGCTCGATTCCGATCCAGAAGTGCACAGGTATTTGGGTAATAATCCTGTTACCGATATTCAACAAACAAGGGATGTTATCGAATTTGTGAGACAACAATATATAGAAAATGGAATTGGACGCTGGGCAGTTATCGAAAAAAGCACCAACAATTTTATAGGTTGGTCGGGATTAAAACTGGTAAAAGAAGAAAGAAATAATCATCCACAATATTATGATATAGGTTATAGACTTATTCCAAAATATTGGAGAAAAGGCTATGCCACCGAATCGGCCAAAGCATGTCTGGACTATGCTTTTGAAGTAATGAACCTTCAACAGGTAGTAGGCACAGCAGCCAAAGAAAACCTCGCCTCAAAACATATACTACAAAAAATAGGGTTGAAATATATAGAAGATTTTATGTACGATGATATTCCTTGTGAGTGGTATAGTATGACGAAGGAGGAGTGGAAAGAATTACAGCTTAATGTCTCAAAAACGATAAGGTAATTCATAGTTCGGAAATCACAAATAAAAAATATGAGATATATAGTAAGTTCTTTAACAATATCGTTAATGTTGATGTTCTGTAAAACAAGAAACATGGATGATGCAGATTCAAATATAGAAGTTTCAGTAATAGATACCATTCAAATAGAAGCTCCTTATATTTATCAAAAAATAGACTCAAATAGAAATTGTCTCGACTTTATTTTTGATGCAAAAAAATACGATACAACTAAATGTTATAATGCTGGCACTTTATATGGAGATTTTTATATCTACTATGTTGATGTCTTTTTTGGTCAACTTTTGCAAAAAATAGATTCAAATATAGCTAATCTTTTTTATTTAAAAAGAGATATTGATCCTAAAAATAGTGGGGAATGTATAAATGGTAGGATAATATGTGAAAAGAATAAAATTTATAAATTCATCCATCCAGCAAATAATAAAAAATATATAATTTACAAGATAAAATCTCGATATATTAATGAAGCCCCGTTTTCCATATATGGTCTAAAAATACCTGTAGAATTCAAATATGTTAAAGTAGCAATTCCTTTATTGTAATGGTGGGAGCCACCCCGCTCTCGCTCGCATCCTGCGAGTGTGAGCTATTGTATCCTCCTCCCCAAACCTATTTGCAATCATCTTTATATAGCTTTTCGCCCCGAATTGTCGGAATAAAATAGCTAGCGTAATTCCAATGGGTATTTATATATTTGCGATGAAAAAATTATCTGCGTATCGAAAACTTTTTTACACATGTGGATGGGTAATAGATTTATGAGAACAAATTTGAATATTATAGCTCACACTCGCGACACGCGAGCGAGAGCAAGGTAGGATGGGATAAACCATTAAGAAATTAAGGACATTAAGAGAATACGCTTAATTACCTTAATTTCTTAATGGTAAAAAAATAAATTGTATTAAAACTGAAAATAAATAAACGGCAATACCTCGGCCGATTTTACTTGTATTACTAGTATAATAACTACCAAGATAGCAAACCCTTTTGCAACTAATGGAGCATACACAACCTCTTGCCTCACTCGGTCTTCCCACCTTGTGGGCGTGAGGTGCAGGGCGTATCCCAATACCAATAATAATATAATATAAGGATATCCTTCTGCAAATTGCGTAATCACATTTATATTGAATGAAAAAGCAATTTGGTTTAATACATCAGCAGCGTTATTCATATCACTTGCTCTAAAATATATCCAACAAAAACATACAAAATGGAAGGTGAGAAACCAAGCCAATATTCTTCCGCCACGGGTATTAAAAAATGTATGCAGTTTGCTCCAAGCATTTTTTTGTTCTAAGTAAAATTTATGTCCGGCTAAGGCAACACCGTGCAGTCCGCCCCATAATATAAATTTACCACCTGCCCCGTGCCAAAGCCCGCCCAGCAGCATAGTTAACATTAAGTTGAAGTAGGTACGCCATTTTCCTTTTCTGTTTCCACCTAGTGATATATATAAATAATCGCGTAACCAAGTTGATAAAGATATATGCCACCGTCTCCAAAATTCTGTAATATTTAAACTCTGATAAGGGGAGTCGAAATTTTTGCAAAGCTCGTAGCCAAATAGTAATGCCACGCCTATTGCCATATCACTATAGCCGCTGAAATCGCAATATATTTGTAGGGCGTATCCATACACACCCATCAAGCATTCAAAGCCACTATATAATGTGGGGTTGTCAAAAATTCTATCTACAAAATTTACACTTATATAATCGGATATTACTGCTTTTTTGAATAAACCAATACATATTAAAAACACACCACGCCCTAGCATTTCCAGTGTTACAACCGGGTCTTTGGCTACCTGCGGTAAAAAGTCTTTGGCTCGTACAATAGGGCCTGCAACAAGTTGTGGGAAGAAAGAAACAAAGAATGCGTAATCCCAAATATGTTTTACGGGCTCAATTTCTTTTCTATATATATCTATAGTATAACTTAGCGATTGAAAAGTAAAAAAGGAAACACCCACTGGCATGATAATATCAAATGCTTCAAAATTTGTATCTGTAATTCCAGCAAATATTTCATATAAAAAATTGGTATATTTAAAATACCCCAGCATTCCTAAATTAATCACCAAGCTAAACACCAGCCAAGCCTTGCGTTTCCATGGGTCTTGACTTTTCCATATCATATTGGCCAATGTATAATCGACCACCGTAGAACCAATTAAAATCAAGAAATAGATACCACTACTTTTATAATAAAAGAATAATGAAAATAAAATAGTATATATAATTTTCAGGTTATGCTTTTTGTGCAATAACCAAAATCCGCAGAGAAATGCTGCAAATAAAAATACAAATAATCCAGAGCTAAAAATTAATGGCTCCTTACGGTTGTATATAAATTGGTTTAATATATTATCTAGGTCGAATAACATAAAGTTGGTAATGATACATCAGTGCTTGATATAATAAATCGCCTTGTAAGCTGTAACCTTTTATAGAGTTGTGCACTCGGTCTCTACTGAACAATCCATTGAGAGCCCATTGGAAGCTGCTGTTCTGTCCACCAGCAATAGTATATAAATCCCACAAGGGCAATCCACGATTTGCTGCTACTGTTTTCCATGCTTCTGCAACACGAGCCACATGCGGATTCGGCCTTCCCCATTTATAGGATTCCATGGGGGTGGTAATTAAAATAGGAACGCCATCGCACTGTGCTTTGGTCATTACCAAACTATCCAATTGCCTTGCAAATTCTTCATTTGTTCTTTTATAATCTTGTGCTTCATTTGTCCCCAATGATATAATAATTAAATCGGGTTTCAAAGAAAAAGTTTGCTTAAACACATCTGGATTATTACAATATTGATGAGCCTGTATTCCGTTCACCCCAATATTATGATATAATACACCAGGTTGGTTGCTAAGTGCTACCACACCATGTAACACAAATTGGTCATGACCGTATCCTTCAAACTCAAGCCCCCATTTGCAGGTAGGCTGATTAAAGTGTACTATATGAAAAGGTGAAGTTATATCATCACTATAATTTACTTTATATGTTTGGTTATTGATCCAATCTTTTATATTAAGTTTATATTGATAGCCATGATTGTCTTTTGGAATTAATAAAGTTTGTGTGAGATAAGTATTAATAGAATCGCAGCCTTTCATATCAAATAATACATAAGCTCCATTTTGTTTTGTGCTGATACTAAATCCAGAAATTCCATTTGTATTTTCTTTAATAGGAAGTATAGCTTTATTGGTTTGCCACACACCGCCAAAACTCGTTCTATAATCCTGCGGACCACTGGTTTTTGCAGCCTTGTACGGGAATACCATTCCCCTGCCAGCATTGCCAAATTTTTGCTGCATCAAATACCTGCATTCGCCTGTAAAAAAATCTCCTTGTATATGCGAATCCCCAATATGAAAAATATTCACTACTTCATTACTGCCATTTTCTATTCGCAATAGTTTGGCGAATAACGAATCGAGTGTACTTGCATTACTAATAGTATCTGCATCATATTTAATAAAATTATATAATACGGGCGTATCTTGTGCTTGACATGAACTGATAGATATATATAATAGAAAACAAAAAGAAAACATATACTTTTGTATGTAGTATTTACACTCCCCGAATCCTGACCCCCATATCCCGAATCCCATATCCCAATTCCTAATTCTTTGCATATATCTGAAATGGGTTATTATGTTTCTCAATTTCTTTTAACGCATATATTATAGCTTTTGCAAATTGCCCAGCTACAAATCTTCCACCTTCAAAGGTAAGATGTGTATAATCTTTATTTGCCCATTGTCTTTCTACATAGTTGGCCATACTGCCTTCTCCGCCCATGGCTTCCCATAGGTTGTAAAAAAGCATGTGGTGTTTTTGTGCAAATTCTTCCTGTACAACTAATAGTTCTGCTATACCTTTCATGGTGCCTGCTTTGCTGCCGCGGTCGCTCACACTTACAATTAATATCGGACAATTTGGGAACGATTTTTTTACATGTGCCAGGGCTTTGTTCATACTTATTTTATACCATTGGTAATCGGTATATTTACTGTTGGCTACATTCAGTCCATATTGTAATACTATTAAATCATATTTTATAATAGCATCACTTTGTTTATATATACTCTCACTCACCTCAGCTTGCCCTATGCCCGAGTTGCCCCGCATGGAATAGTTGTCCAATAGCAATCCATCATTTGCCCCTTCTAGTATAACACCATATATTTTTAAGTTTCCATTTTGTGCAAATTGTAAATGTATACTTTTTGCACTATCCAATTCTATAGTTTTTTCTTTTACACCTTCACCGTTTTCTAATATAATTTCTTTATCTTTATTCACCAGTATTTTTTCGCCATCAGCACCACTATATAATATACGTACTCTATGATATTGATTGAGTCGTGCTTTTTTTACGGCACTATATTTCACCCAACTTCCTTCTGCGGGAGTAAATACATAACCTCCAATTCCAAATTTTGCTTTTGGCTTGGGTTGGTCCACTATACTTTGGGTGAGCCAGTCTTTGCTAAAAGTATGTGTAATACTAATTCTATATCCAGCCACATGCGAGGTAATGGGCATATAACCCACGCCTGCACCGCCAAACACCCGTTGCAGCGTGTCACGCAAATCGCCCGTCATCATGTCACCTTCTACAAATGAGTCGCCGAAAAACGCAATGCGAAATGTTTTTTTCTTGCCACGCATTTTACGAATCGATTCTGCCAATTGTATTTTGGCAAGAGAATCTTCACTCAAATTTTCTATACAAGTTAATCCATTCGGACAAAGAATTTCATATTGATTGGGTGGAAGCGTTTTGGTTTTGGGTTTATTTTTTTGTTTGGGTTTTATGATATACTTTTCTTTAATATCTGCTAGCAAATCAATGGGTCGCATTCCCAAATCATCATAATACTTTTCGGGTATAATACTCAGTGCTAACAGGCACAACAAGACACCCACCGCCAACAGAGCCGCTTTGCCAATATAGTTTTTGTTCACGGAAATAAGGGGGATAATTGTTCAAGTACAAAAGAACAATCAGTATATATATATTAGGGCTTTTCAATGTTCACAATTTGTGGAAAATCCATAATTGGTTTCTGTTTTTAAGGACGGTGTGAACTCACGCCGTCATTGCGAGGAGGCTCGTTTGCAGAACGAGACGACGTGGCAATCTCCTTAGCACGAAGCTTTGAACATTTTTTTACATCTGTCTTTCACACAGCCACACTTGCTCGCACAACAAGCATAAGATAAGTAGTGTTTGCTACATCTTTTTTTAATAACTTTGCTGTACGTTTTTAAAATTAAACACATGCTTACTATCCACCCACAATATATTAAAGATAACAACGGTAAAAAATCATTGGTTGTACTTTCTGCCAAAGAATTTAATTCCATTATGGAGCAGTTGGAAGATATTGAAGATGTTCGTTTGTATGATACTGCTAAAAAAAATGATACAGGAGAGCGTATCCCAATGGATGTGGCTTTTAAAAAGATCGAAGCTAAACGTAAAAAGAAATAAGCAATGCGTTATCAGCTAAATTTCAGTAAACAGGCTATTAAAGAATTGGAGAAAATTAACGAGCCTTATTATTCACATATCAAAGAAGCCATTATTAAACTTACCGAAAATCCAAGACCCCAAGGATACAAAAAGTTAAAAGGTAGAGATGGTTATAGAATAAGAGTTAGTGAATATCGTATCATCTATAATATTTTTGATTATGAATTAATAGTAGATGTGATAACTCTTGGTCATAGAAAAGATATTTACGAATGAGCATTTTTAGCACATGTCCACACTGTCTGAATCACAGATTACACAGATTTAGTGATTAACACGGATTACGTTCCCAAGTAAAAAATCTGTGAAATCAGCATAATCCGTTATTCAGACATTATATACAATTAGGGGAATGATAAGTATAGCAAAAAAGTTATAATTTTTTCATCTAGCTATTCTTCTATGTTTTCTATGTGGTTAAATGCAATCACCCCACACTCTCCAGTATCACTCCGCAGGCCCATCTAATATCATCCTCCGTTATAGTTAATGGCGGAGTTAATCGCAACTTATTTGCAGCATGCAGAAACCAATCGGTAAGCATTCCTTTTTCTATACATTTATCTATAAAAGTTTTGTTCTGCTCAAAATTTTCAAACTCGAGTGAGAGCATCAGACCTTTGCCACTAATATTTTTTATGGTTTTGTTTTCTTGTAATAGTTTTCTGATGAGCATTTCTTTTTCAGGCACACTATATAATAGGTTCTCATTTTCTATTACTGCTATAGTTGCTAATGATGCAGCACAACAAACGGGGTGTCCGCCAAATGTAGTGATATGGCCAAGCACTGGATTATTGCTCAAAGTATCCATTATATGTTTGGGTGCAATAAAAGCCCCGATGGGCATGCCGCCGCCCATCCCTTTGGCACATACAAGTATATCAGGTGTGATTGCTGTTTGCTCAAAAGCGAACATACTTCCGGTTCTCCCAAAACCAGTTTGTATTTCATCTATTATTAATAGTGTTCTGGTTTCAACGCACTTATTTTTTAGTACGGTTAACCAATCATTTTGGCCCAAAGTATATCCAGTTTCCGATTGTATAATTTCTAACACCACGCAAGCACACTCCGTATTTATAGATTCTAATTGCTCAAAATTGTTGAAATCGAGAAATCTTACATCTGGCAATAAAGGACGGAATGGGTTCTTAAATTCTTCATTGCTCATCAAACTCAAAGCCGCATGGGTACTACCATGGTAAGCATTTTTAAAAGCCACAATACCCGACCTGCCTGTTGCTCGTTTGGCTAATTTTAATGCCCCATCTATAGCCTCAGCTCCTGAATTTGAAAAATATACCGATAACGTTTCACCCTTCCATTTCGGACTTAATAAATCATTTAACTTTTTGGCTAACAGTGTTTGTGGCGATTGTACAAACTCTCCATACACCATTGTATGCATATACTTGCCCAATTGCTCGGTAATGGCGTTAATTATATGTGGATGACGGTGCCCCACATTGCATACCGAAACGCCCGATAAAAAATCTAAATATTGTTTGCCATTGGTGTCAGTCAGGTAGTTGCCCTCAGCCTTTGCTACCTCTATCATTAAAGGTGCTGGGGAAGTTTGTGCATTGTGCAATAAAAAAAGTTGCCGTTGTGAAATCATTTGAATACTTTTGTGATTACAAATTAACAGCTAAACACACCATAAAAAACTATAAAGTATAAATTTGCACACATCACAAATTAAATGATATGTAAGATATATTATAAATCAGTGTTTGCGTCCATATATATTATATACCGTCCTTTGTCATACAAAATCAATATAATCAAACCATCATGAAAAAAATTATTTTTACCCTATTTGCTTGTATCGCAATTATTGCAAGCACCTTTGCACAAGGAAGCGTAAGCTCCATTGTGCCCAACAATGGCTTAGCCGGCACTTCAAGTTTAGATATTATAGTACGTGGCAGTGGCACACACTGGGACGGCTCAATTACTAAAACAAGTATTATGTTTAATCCAGCTACAGGCATTACCGTAAACAATGTTACCGTAAACGGACTCGAAATGATGATCGTTAATATTGCCATAGATGCAGCAGCAAATGGCGATAGAAATCTTGATATCAAACAGGGCAATATGGTATATGCCGGAGGAGTATTTGGTATCATACCTGCCAATAGTGGTACCGTGGCCATTAGCTTAATGGTAAACCCCGTACAAACTATCAATATATCCGATTTCGATCCTAATAATTTAGGTTCATCGCCTGTATTATTTACAGTGAGTATATATAATGATAATACTATCCGCAAAAACCTCACAGCTACCCTCACCGTAAAAGGTGATAAAGTAAGTTCGATAGGAACCGCCACCAAAAAAATTGATTTTTTGAATAAAAATGCCCATTTAAATTTTAACAACAAAGAGTTTGATAATTATAAATTAGACCAGGGCAATAAAGCATTCTTCGAAAATGCTATCAATACAGGTACTTTGCCAGCCGATGATTATGAGTATACTTTAACACTCACCGACCAATCAGGCAATATCGGGACGGTCACAGCCAAAACTGTACTTTCAAATCCGACCACACGCCCTGAGTTAATTTCTCCCGGAAGTATTATATCAATGCCTGCTGATGTTAACCGCAATCCACTTCCTGTTTTCCAATGGTTTTCGCAAGGTGATAATTTTGAATTAAATGTATATCCAGTAATGGAAGGCCAAAAAACTGCTGAAGAAGTAACCAATAACCGCCCCATGTTGAAACAAACAGGTATCAGAACTACCACCTTTGTATATCCTACTTCTGCAGAAGTATTACAAGATGGAAAGTTATATGCTTGGCAAGTTAGAAGAACCAATAATTCTTCATCAGGTACTGCTGTACTTTCAAGTGAAGTATTCTGGTTCCGTTATCAAGCAGCAGGTAAAGCAGTAATGACGGTGAGCGATTTGAAAATTACGCCCGAAGAAACTGTAGTTCCAGCAGGCAGTTCATTCAAATTTAATGCCCAAGCATTTACGGTAAACAACGAATTGGTTACCGATGCTGTTATAATTTGGAAAGTACTTCCTTCAACTGGCGGAACTATAGATAATACTGGTTTATTTACCGCATCAACCACAGCCGGCAGTTATGCTGTAATTGCCAGCGTTGGTGAATATAAAGAATACTCAAATGTTACTGTTGCCCCCGCCTATATGGGGTCAATGACAGAGGCAAGTATGCGTTTGTTTGTTCAGAAATTATTTGGTTTAACAAAATAAAAAATATTGCTATTTGTGAGTGGCAGATACGGTCACTCACAAATAGCAATTACTACCCACAATTATAATATATATCAAATCCTGAAAATGAGACAACAGCCATTGAAAGGTATTCATGACAACGTTGCTTCTTTTGCAGTTTTTTTCATGTTTATTTATATAGCTTTTTTTCCTTCGGTTTCTAAAGCACAACAGCAAAAACCACAAACATTGGGGGTAAAATATAACGATGTATTTACCATACTCAGTCCCTTGCCCGACTCAACTATTGCCGACGGTGAGTTGTTTATCTCCCTCAAATTTATTAGTACGGTAGAGCTTACCAATTCAGGGCTGCGGGTAATTATTGATGACCGTTTGGTCACTACATTTATAAAAATAAACAATCACAACCTTACTGTTTTGTATTTGTTGCCTCTAAGTGCGGGGGAACATAATATTGAAATTACGGCCAAAGAAAAAGGATATCAATTTTTCGCCCCCATCAAATGGCGTTTTTATGTGCGTGAAAACAAAGTTGTAAAAACGGATTCCGTTATCATAAATCCTACTGGAGACACTATTATAAAACCTATCCCAACGGTGCCCGTTACACTTACGGGTAGCATTGTGCTTGATAGCCGACAAACCAAGCTATCGGGGCCCGGGGCGGTAAATAGACAGGAACCACCGCAAACAAATAATGCCAATATAAATGTGGAATTAAAGGTAGGAAAAGTTTCTTTTCCGTTGCGTATTTTTCAAACGAGTGATGAGCTTACAAAATTTTATCAGCCAAGAGGTATACAATCGCGTAACTATTTTCAAACTGGAATATCGCACGAAAAAATAGAATTGTTATGGGGAGATATGTCGCCAAGTTTTGACAAGTTGGTGCTAACAGGTTTAAAAATGCGGGGCTATAAATTTGCTCTCAATTTTAAAAGATTTCAGTTGCAAGCAATACGAGGGCAGTTAGCCAGAGCTAATGAAGGTTTATCAGATACGGGTCAGCATACAAATGGTATCCCTAATTATGGGTGGGTATCTAATGCTCCTGGAAGTTATATACAGCCAGGCACGTACGAAAGGAATATGACAGGGCTGCGTTTGGTATTTGGTAACAAACTTGAAGGCACATATTTGGGACTAAATTTTTTGAAAGTAAAGGACAATCCCAATAGTATAAAATATGGTGTTTCGCCCAAAGATAATTTTGTGGTAGGAGCCGATCAAACTTTTTCTACCAACCAATCAAAAATGAAAGGAAGTGTGGGGTGGGCTTATAGTTTTTTTACCAATGATGCATCAAAGCCCGCGGTTACCAAAAAGCAAATCGACTCTGCACTGGGCACTGATTTAAAAGTTGATCCTTATAATTTTCGCAATGTATTTATTACAAACTTTACTACAGTAAAGCCTGCAAAAAATGCCATGTCGATGTATGCCAACTTAGCTTTTAGGCCCAAAAACCAAGTGCTCACATTCGACTTTAGGTATTTTGGTGCGGGATATCAATCATTGGGAAACCCTTATCTAAAAGTAGATGTGAGACAGTTTTCAGTACAAGAACAAATATATATATTCAAGCGTAAAATGAACTTGTCTGTCCGATATCAATTCCAAGATAATAACCGTTCCAAAACCCAATATTCTACTATAAACCAACATTTTGTAACAGGTACGTATCTACTTGCACCAGGCCCCAAATGGCCGCAGTTAATGGTAAACTATATGCTGCAGAACCGTCGTTCGTCTGACTTAGAAAGACAATCGAAAACACTGCTCAGTAATGATTATGTGCAAACAGTTACTTCATCGTTGATATATACTTTACGTACTGGAAAATCGTCGCACAGTATTAATTTGCAGTACACACAAAACGATCGTATCGATAAAATAAATAGCCTGAACAATAATAATATGAAAATATACTCGGCAGGCTTTCGCGAGCAAGTGGCACCTCTTAATCTGGGAATTGATGTACAGTTCACAAAAAACCTCAGCACCGATCCTATAACACGCCTCCCCATCCCATTTTCTCAATCAGCCGATACACGTTTACGATATCAATATAAAAAGATTAGGACCACATTTTCGGTAGGTTATATATATTCGCAAATGATAGCTAACTTATATACTTTGGGTAGCACACGCCAAACAATGAATTTTAATATTATGTGCAACGTGGTTAAAAATTTCACCTTCGAACTTGAAGGAGGGAAATCGCCCAACCGCAATATCAGCAACCCAACGGGCGACTATAATGAGACTTATATTTATGGAAGAGTTACCCACGCACTGGGCTATAAGTTTAGGTAAGTGAAAAGTTGCTGTCAGTCTGAGTTTATCGAAGACTACGTTCGAAGCAAGTTATATATATTATCCAATTAATTTAATAGAACCTGTATAGTTTTCCCATTTGCCTTCACGATATATTTTTACAACATATACATATATATCGGCAGCCAATTGTTGACCATTGGGTTTAGCATCCCACCCTTGTGATTTGTCTTTGGCATTATATATCAATTCGCCCCATTTATTATATACACTTATTTCAAATAATTCTACACGATCCGATTCCAGCCAATAATATTTGTGGTTTTGCTCATTAAGTACTAAAGAACTTTGAGTTGGAATTGAATTGTCGTGCTTTTGGGTCTGAGCTTGGGTATGATTAATAATACCCAAGAAAGCGGTAACAAATAAGGCAGTGTAGAATAGGTTTTTCATAACGAATAGGTCTTTATTATCTCTATGACTTGGGGTGGGGAAGAAAAGTTGCCTGAGAGTGAATTTTTCTATAGCGTCATTGCGAGGAGGCTTCCGACGTGGCAATCTCCTAGCACGAAGCATTAAATAATATTTCGCACACAAAGGGCTAAAAACAAGTTATTTAATCATCAAATAGGTAGTGAGAACTATAAGTAACGAAGCCATATTACCCACTAAGAAATAATCATTGCTAATGCGGTTATCTTGGTCTTCCTTTAATCGGGTACCTATTTTTAAAGCCCCGAAAACAGTTAATACATTTGGCAAATTATTATATAAAGAAATCAGTATTATAAATCGTTCCAGCCCTCCTTTCAATATTGATAATTTGCTAGCTTTTGCATTGTTGTGCTTTTTATCAAAGTAATTTCTGATATAGTTAAATACAATTAGTGCAACCAACTCCTCAGCAATAAATGCAAGCGTAAATATGATATAATTATTCATATAAATTTATGGTATGTATTATATTCTTTATGCGTTGGTATTGTTCCATATCTAATGATTTTTTTCGCCGCCATATTAAGGAGTTGTCTTTCTCCATAATATTTGCAATTTCTTTATAGCTATGTTCTTTAATGAACAACGAAATTAAATGATAATCTTTGGGCTTCCAAGCGTCAATTTGCGAAGCCATAATCCAATATATATCATTTAATAATTTCATTTTGGGTGTATCATCTAGTGTAAATTCAAATCTGTTTTTACTTGTTTTTAGGTCGTTCATCCTAATCCTAGCTTTGGTTAATCCATCGCCCAGCATGCCATAAGCTATCTTCTTGTTTATTTTGGTATCTATCGTTCCCTCATATACTACATACCGAAGTTTAAAGCCCACTTCTTTTTCTAAGATTAATTCTTCCATATTAATCAGCACTTCGCAACAACTTTCAACAGAAGTTGCGATTGCCTGAAACTCATCGCCCAACGTAATGGTAGGAGGCGAATGAAAATTGCTTTCATTTCGCGTACTTATTTCATCAACAATAGACTTGAACTTCTTCATCAGCAAAGCTTGCTTGCCCTTTCTACTGTTGATTATATCAGCCATCAATATGATACTTTTCTGTTTTTTCATTGCTGTATTTCATTGCATTATTTATGCAAATATAACACTAATTGCATTATTTATGCAATAAATTATAATTTTGCACTTTTTATGCAATAAATACGGTAAGCTGTTCTTAAGGGGCTATAACTTCTTTTTCTTCTTTCTTTTTACTTTTATCACTCCAGTCCCTCCTCTGTATTCAAACATTTCCTCGCCCTTTTTCAATTTTAAATAAGGTATATGTTTATCATGAGAATAGTCATGGTATAAATCAATACGATCATATTCAAATGGAATAATTATATCTCTCTCATCTCCTCTAAATGGGCGAATCAGACCATATTTACCTGATTTAATTACTATATACATTGCTAAGTTGCCCCTATTAAAAGTTTGACTAGAAATATAATCATAGTTAAAATCAATTAACGTACTTCCTTTTGCATCAATCAAACCATATTTTCCATTTTTGATTGCTATATAATTATCATACATCTGACGCATGGGTAAATAATCATATACAAATGGAATAATATTTTTACCATCCAACCCAATAGTTCCATATTTGCCTTTATATTTTACCCATGCTTCTTTGCCACTAAAATAGTTTGCTTCATCGTATATAAAATCAATAATTGTATTACCAGCAGTATCAATATACCCCCACAAACTATTTTTAGCGACAGGTGCTAATGGAGCAATACCCGGGTATCGCATAAAGTTTTTTGCGTCGCTAAATTTGGGTTCGATTAAAAAGCTAGCATTGGTATCAATAAATCCCCAACCTTTTCCAGTATTAACCAAGGCTCTACCGTATTGAAAACCTTCTGCAGAAAGATATTGAAATGGAATTTTTGTATTCCCATGTATATCAATATATCCCCAGTACTTCTTTTTTACAGGGTAATAATACTGTGAAAGTTTCATAAAATTACCTACAGCGTTATATTCACCGGTATAAAATTCCTGTACAGCTTCTGCCCATTTATCTGTATAGTATCGTAGTAAATAAATTTTATTGTTTTTTTTTCTAAAAAGTATTTTTTCATAATCCGTAAACACATAAAAAAAATCTGTATCATGTATTTTTCCATCTTTCACTAATGCATTTTTATAGTTATAAATATACCAGTAATCTCCAAGCTTAGCATGAAACAAACCGTATTCAAAGGCAAGCGTATCAACATAATCAAATGAATCGGAAAAAACTTTTAATTTTTTATTCATGAAGAACCATTTGTTATTGGCAGAAGCTATAAAATTACCGCTCCAATCATAGTTTGGTAAATAATCAAAAATATAATCTGTTATTAAAGTAGTATCATGTTCTGTTAAATGTAGGATAGCCCATTTCCCATTGCTACTGTTATATTTTCTAGTGAAATCTTGAGCATAAAGTTGCATACTGCAAAACCATAGAACTATATATATAGATATTTTAAATATCAAAAATCACAGATTGAAGATTGGGTATTTTTGAGAAACCTTTATCCATGGTAAATAAAGGAAAATCAAGATATATTGAAGTGGCTGCTATAATAGCATCAGGCAGTTTAATTTTTGTTTCTCCACGAAGTTTGATTGCGATGTCTTTTATTTCGCGTTCTAAATCAATAACTACACATTCTCTAAGGAATGACTTAATTAGATTTTTCTCAGAATTTGTCAAAGAAGGAAAACATAATAATTCAATTTCTGTAATACCAGACAACCAGATATTTCGATTAGAGAGAAATTGGCGTGTTTTGTTGTGGCCATTAAAAAAATTGACCAATAATGAAGTGTCTGCAACTATATTACTTCCACTCATTCCTTACTTTTTTTTGATAAGTAAGGCCATCCACTTCAAAGTTTATCTTACCGAAATATTTATCCAAATCAATACCTTTGGATGAAGATTCTAGTTTTTTTAAGGCATCCTCTAATTGCTTGGCTGTACTTGATTTAGCTATCTTAATTGTCATGTTAGTACCTTTTAGTTTTACAAATTTAACGCAATTTTTCTAATTTTACCCCATCAAATCTTCCTTCGTAATTTCAAACTTATCCTCATCCTCTTTATACTTTTTAATCTGGTCCAAAGCCTCGGGAACTACATCGCTGCATATTACAATAAATGAATCTTTCACGGCTGTTTTCATGGCAAAATCTATGGCTTCTGTTTCTTTGCGGAAAACGGTATACTTCATATCGGGTCGCACTTCGGTAATTCCTTGTACCATTAAATCTATAATTTGTTCTTCGGTGCGGTGGCGTAAATTTTTGTCTTGGCGTATAATAATTTCATCAAACATTCCTGCGGCCACTTTTCCTAAACTTATAATATCCTCATCACGCCTATCGCCTACACCGGCTATCACACCTATTTTTGGCTTGGCATCTACTTTTTCGAGGAAGCGGGAAATAGCATTGAAGCCTGCTGTGTTATGTGCATAGTCAATCAGTACTTCAAAGTTTTTAAACTTGAATAAATTCATACGACCTGGAGTTTGCACGGTACCGGGAATAAATGTATCTAATGCTAGTTTTAAGTCTTCAATTTTTACATCTCGCAAATATGCAGCAAGCACAGCGGGCAAAATGTTTTGTATATTAAATACGGCACGACCGGCAAATGTTAGTGGAATATTTACTACTTTTTCTACACGAATTTTCCAAGTGCCTTTGCATATTGTTATATAACCATTTTCAACAACTGCTGCCAATCCGCCGGTTTTGCAGTGTTCTATAATATTTGGATTTTTTTCATCCAAGGCAAATAGAGCAATCTTGCAATCCAATTCTTTTTTCATATTAAATACATTTGTATCTTCTGCATTTAATATAGTATAACCTTCTTTTTTTACGGCTTTTGGAACCGTACTTTTTACACGTGCCAAATCTTCCAATGTATTTATATCTTGCAATCCCAAATGGTCGGCAGCTATATTGGTTACTATAGCCATATCACATTTGTGAAAACCTAAACCAGCACGAAGTATTCCACCACGGGCACATTCAAGAACCGCAAAATCAACACTGGGATCTTTTAATACAAACTCCGCACTTACAGGCCCGGTGCAGTCTCCACGCACCATCATACGGTTTTGTATATATACACCATCGGTAGTAGTATAGCCTACTTTATGCCCCACCGTTTTCATTATATGTGCAATTAAACGTGTGGTAGTAGTTTTACCATTGGTGCCTGTAACAGCTATAATAGGAATTTTATAATTACTTCCTGGAGGATATAACATATCAACCACAGGTGCTGCTACATTTCGGGGAAGTCCTTCTGCGGGTTCCAAATGCATACGGAAACCAGGAGCTGCATTTACTTCCAATACCGCACCACGCACATCTTCCACGGGCTGCGATATATCGGAAGTCATTATATCAATTCCACAAATATCAAGTCCAACAATACGTGCAATTCGTTCGGCCATAAATATATTATCGGGATGAACGATATCAGTAACATCGGTCGAAGTTCCACCGGTGCTTAAATTTGCTGTGGCTTTTAAGTATAATGTTTCACCATTGGGTAATATACTTTCCAAAGATAAATTTTTATCTCTCAATATATTTTCTGATACTTCATCAATTTTAATTTGTGTCAATACTTTTTCGTGTCCGTAACCACGGCGAGAGTCGGAATTTACTATATCAATAAGTTGTTGCACATTGCTTTTGCCATCGCCCACAACGGCTGCGGGAGTACGCAATGCAGCAGCTACGAACTTATAATTAATTACCAGCAAACGGTGATCCAATCCTACAATAAATTGTTCAACTATTATACTACGAGAAATTTTTTTTGCAATTGCTAACGCTTCCACTGCTTGCTCATAATTTTGTATTCCAATAGTGGCTCCTCTGCCATGATTTCCATTAATAGGTTTTATAACTAGCGGGTATCCTAATCTATCGCAAGCACTTTTCAAATCTTGTTCATTTATTATAATTTTTCCTTTTGGAACGGGTACACTTGCAGCTTCTAATATATTTTTGGTATCCTCTTTATCGCAGGCAATTTCTACAGCTATATTGCTAGTGGTACTCGCAACAGTAGCTCTAATTCTGTGTTGATTGATACCGTATCCCAATTGCACCAACGAATTTCTGTTCAAACGTATCCAAGGAATACCGCGGCTTTTTGCTTCATCAACTATACTTCCTGTACTTGGTCCGAGGCGTTCTTGTTCACGAAGTTCACGCATGGTTTGTATATCGGCAGCAAGGTCATACTCTTCGCCTTTTATGAGAGCTTCTGCAATTGCTACAGATGCTTTGGCGGCAAATATTCCCACCTTTTCTTCCATATAACTAAACACTACATTATATATACCTGGTGTAGCAGTTTCGCGTGTGCGACCAAAGCCACATTCCATACCGGCCAGCGATTGTATTTCCAATGCTATATGTTCTATTACATGCCCCATCCAAGTGCCTTCTTCTATACGTGCAAAAAATCCACCACGCACGCCGGGGCTACATCGATGTTCTATCATAGATGGAAACATGTGAGCAATTCTTTTATCAAACCCCTCAATTTTATTGGTAGGGAATTGTTCCATTTCTTCTAGGTCCAAACGCATTTGAATAAGGAAGTAGCGGGTATTGCTCCAAATGTTAGGGCCACGCATGGCTTTAATGTCGAATATTTTCATTGAATGATTTAATGGTTGTTGATTGAATGGATTTTTAGTGGTTAGTAAACAGTGGTCAGTAGCTAGTAGCTGACGCCGTATGGACTGATTACTGACTACTAGCTACTGACTACTATTTTACTTGTGTGCGAAAATAGGAACAAATTTTTACATATTATCAATTCTGCCCAACTATGTCTGTGGTTGTCCGCGGTTGGAGCCTCCGCCTACAGCTAACGTACCTATACAGGAAGTATAATACTAAACTCTGTAAACGAATCTTTTTCACTTTCTACCTTTATCTCGGTATTGGTATATACTAAATTGCAAACTTCATCGCATAAGGTATCGATATTAAAAGTACTTTTTTCAACGGTTTTACTTCTGCTATTTTGCAGCATACCTTTCGCTATTTTATATGCACGCAAACCATGATTATTTATTTTTTCTAAATTTGATTTGATATCTTTATATAATATATTTTTTTCTTCTTCTGTTTTTGCTTGCTCCAACTGATACACCCAAAGTATATATACCTGCAATTAATATAAGAACAATTTTATTCAAGTATTTATAAATATTTGTTTTCATTTAATACGTATGTGCAAATAATAACCTTTATTTGCCTACAACAATCCTACTGCGAATGAAGTGAAAGAATGCGGCATTGCAAAATTTTTGCTCCATTCCCAGTATGGAAATGTGAATGATGTAATTTTTTTCTTTAACTCTATAACCATCGATAATTAAGACATTTTATTTTTACCCAATGAATAAACCCATATTAACTGCTATAGTAATAATGTTATTCCTGTCATCATGTATTGTGCAATCGCCTAAATACACTACGGTGCAGCAAGTGCTCACTTTAAAAATTGGGATGACCAAAGCAGAAGTAGAAGATACATTGGGATTAAAGCCTTATGATATAAAATTGTATAACGACACCGGCAATACCTATGTTTATGTATACCGTGTAGTCGATCGTAGAACATTTCCATTTAATACCAAACCCACCAATGGCAAAGAGGTATTGGGCAAATATATTAAATTGGCGGTTACTTATTCAAAAGATAATAAAGTAATGAAGGTAGAGCCTTGTACTACCTGTACCGATAATCTGGAAATTACCCGTAAACTCGATTTTCAAAAAGTAACGGCATTTATAACTGTTACTTTGCCTGTAATATTAATTTATTTGGGGTTGAAGAAGTAGGGGGTTTTATTTGATAAATTCTATTTGATACCGTTTAGTTGAATGGTATAGTACATATAAGAAAACTCTAATTTATAGATATTTGAATAAAATAATTCTGTCTAATTAACGTTTATATTTGCAATAAACAAAGCTCAAGAATATTATGAAAATCATTTCTTCGACAATATTACTTTTTGTAGTTTTCAATTGCATTGCACAAAGCAGAAACAAAATTCGATGGGTTAAAGCACCATACAGTCAAAGCTTGTATATTGGCCTTGTTGATGATACAGTGAATTATAAGCACATTGTAGACAACATATACAAGGACTCTGCAGATAAATTTTATATTCTTACCCAAGCATACGATGGTAAAGGGGGTGGAGATAGTCTTTTTACAAGACAATATTATAAAAATATGTCTTCATTTTTTGATTTGAAAACGTATAAAAAGTATAATAAACATTTTTTTTCAACCAATGGTAAAGTTTATTGGTGGTGGATTAATTCAGATGGTGAATTTCCAAATGAAGTACACGGAGCAGATCCGATTACTTTTGTACCTTTTGATTCAGTATTTGGTGGTAAGGATAAAAATTATGTCTATTATGGATGCCCTTGGGGAGTTGATACCATTAAAGGAGCAAATCCAAAATCAATTAAGGTACTTGGACCATATAATCATGGTTGTGACTATGATTGTTATTTCAAAGATGACGAAAATGTATTTTTTGAGTTTGAAAAAATTAAAGGAGCCGATGTCAAATCATTTAAATATATAAAAGAAAAATTATATAAAGGAAAATTATATTATGATGCAAAAGATAAACATTATAAATATTATAAAGGCAAGCGAATAGAATAATAGCTTTTAACTATTCACTTTTAGTTTATCACTCTAAACTATACAACACCGGCCTACTCGCACTTGCATCACTCTCCATCGCTGCTATATGCAATTGCAAAAAATAATTGCCGTCTATAATACTTTCATCAATATATATAAGTTCTGTAATAGAACGGCCTTCTCCATTTGTAGCAGGGTAATTCCACCAGGCATGATGGGCTAATAATTTGCCTTGGTCTTCTTCTCTATCTACCGAAGGTAAATCGGTAAGGAGGTGTTTAAAGCCTTGCAAGCGTAACCATTCCGTAGCTTCTGGTTGGAAATAGGCGGGATTATTTCCACTATAGAGTTCTGTTTTTTTGCTGATATTATTTGGTAGCGAACGTATAACAATTGCCCAAGGATTTGTTATATTATACAATAATATTTTTTGTTGAATGGCTGCTAAAGTAATCAATCTGTCGCCATCAGTTTGCTGTTCTAAATCGATAGAAATTAGTATAGCTTTTCCGCTGTATTCTTTTACTTCTTTATTTACGCTGTGATGCTGTTTGCTTATATGCCCCACACATTCAGTATGCGTACCATTGCCATGCGGATTGAAAGAAACATTATAACAATTTACCGCACCACCATGCTCTATCGACCCAATAAAATCGCCTATTTGCAAAGGTTGTATTTGGGCAAAGGGAATATGAAAAGCGTTTACTTGATTGGTGCTGCCATTTATAGCAATGGATATATCAATGGGTTTCGATAAATCTATTTTTCCTATATTTTCTATATGGCATATCATCCTCCAAATTCCATTAAATAAGCTTTGATAAATTCTTCCAGTTCTCCATCCATTACTACTTGCACATTGGATGTTTCAACACCGGTACGCAAATCTTTTATTAACTTATAAGGATGGAATACATAGTTGCGAATTTGCGAACCCCATTCAATCTTTTTCTTACCAGCTTCTACACTTGCTTTTGCTTCATTACGTTTACGCAATTCCAGTTCATACAATTGCGATTTCAGCATCTTCATTGCTTTTTCTTTATTGCCCAATTGAGAACGATCTTGCTGGCAAACGATTACAATACCTGTAGGTTTATGGGTAAGTTGTACTTTGGTTTCTACCTTGTTTACATTTTGTCCGCCGGCACCGCCACTGCGTGATGTTTGTATTTCGATATCAGCATCTTTTATTTCAATTTCTATAGCATCATCCACCTCGGGATAACAATATACGGATGCAAATGAGGTATGTCTACGTGCATTAGAATCGAACGGACTGATGCGAACCATGCGGTGTACGCCATTTTCGCCTTTCATATATCCGTAAGCAAATTGTCCCTCAATTTCTAAAGTGCACGATTTTATTCCGGCACCATCGCCATCTTGCCTATCAATTTCAGAAACATTATAACCATTTTTTTGGGCCCACATTACATACATTCTGCTCAACATCTCAGCCCAGTCTTGGCTCTCTGTTCCACCTGCTCCACTATTAATAGTTAGTATACAACTAAAAGCATCTTCCTCGCCACTCAGCATTCGTTTATATTCTAATGCATCGAGTGTTTTAATTAATATGTTTGCTTGTGCTTCTACTTCTTCCTCAGTTCCGCCAAGTTCAACCACCACATCAAGGTCGTCTATTTGGCTTTGCAAATTGAGGAATGCATCGGTCCAAACTTTTTTTAGTTTAATACCTTTTAATAGTTTCTCAGCCTCTTTGGGATTGTCCCAAAATGTGGGACCGTGCGAAATTTCTTCTTCTTCTTGGATTAGTTTTAATTTATCATCCACGTCAAGATATCTCCTCAAAGCATCTACACGACTTCTTAAATCTTTAATTTGATCACTTGTCATATTATATATAATATATATTTTTCTACGTCAGTCTGAAACGGTCGTTATTCTGATTTTATTAGGATGCCTCTGGTTGGTGTTGTCACCAACCAGATCCACTATTTCTTTCTGCCCGTTGTTGGTGTTGTCACCAACAACCAACACTATTTGCTGCCTGTGGTCGGTGTTGTCACCGACCACACTTTCTGCTCGTTGTTGGTGTTGTCACCAACAACCCCCACTATTTCTTCTTCCCCGTCTTTGGATCTATCCCTCTTTGTCCTTGGTTGGTGTCCCCACCAACCAAAACCGTTTACTCATATGCCTCTGGTTGGTGTTGTCACCAACCAGGTCGCTCAGTGCCTCTAACGCCCCACCAACAACCAACCAACACTACTTTTTCTTCCCCGTCTTTGGATCTATCCCTCTCTTCTTAGCCATATCTTCCAACCTTGCTTGGAACTTCGATTTGGTTACGGGTTTCTTTTTGTTTGCCTGTATTTGTGCATGCAGTGCATCTTCATTTACCAATTTACGAATACTTATTTGTTGTAGCATCGTAACGCAGTTACTCAAGAAATAATACCAGGTTAATCCCGATGCATATTTGTTGAAGAACCCTAGGAATATAATAGGCATAATGTATCCCATATATTTCATTTGCCCACTGGCTGCGGTAAGTTGGTTATTCATCATGGTGAATAGTAATGATGATATAGTCATCATGATAGTAAATAAACTCACATGGTCGCCATATAAGTAACTCACCACGGGTACATATCCAAAATCCCAAATAGAATCGTAAGCAGATAAATCGCCCGACCAGAGAAATGATTGCTGCCTAAGCTCGAAAGCTGATGGGAAAAATTGGAACATGGCAATCAGTATAGGCATTTGTAATAATATAGGAAGGCAGCCGCCCAGTGGACTCACACCTGCCTTTCGATAAAAGCCCATCGTTTCCTGTTGGCTCTTTTGAAAATCGTTGGGATACTTTTGTTTGATGGCATCAATCTCGGGTTTCAATATCCGCATTTTGGCGGTGGACATATATGATTTGTATACCAACGGAAACAAAACCATTTTAATAAGCAGCGTTAGTAATAATATAATAAGTCCGTAGTTTAAATTAAACCCGCCCAAGAAATCGAAGATAGGAATTACTGCACCGCGGTTTACCCAGCCAAATATGCCCCATCCCAATGGAACAATTCTTTGATGGTCTACAATACCGCTTTTCTCCAAAGTATTATAATGATTGGGGCCAAAATAAAAGTCCATATCAAACGATTCATCTTTGCTATGGTTGTATGGCAACATTAAATTTGCCGAAAGCATTTTTATTTTAGAAGTATCTTTAAAAGTAAGCACTTCAATAGTTGCATTTTCTAAGAAAGATTTTTTAGCATCGAGTGTGGTATTGAAAAACTGCTGTTTGAAACTCACCCATTTTACACGGGGAGTAAGTGTTGTTTTTTCGTCTTTGCGTTCGTTTATATAATCCAGTTCTTCACCATCGTAGTGATAATATATAGTTGAGGTATTGCGTTCTGCTTCGGCATGGGCTTCTTGTTTCTCAATTTCATTCTGCCAGTTCAGCGATATATAATTGCTGTTTTGGGCAATGAAAGAATCCATCTCTTTCATACGCATACTATAGCCAACTTTAAAACCACCGCCACTCAATACATATTTTTGTTCTATATAACTATTGTCGTTCACCTTGGCTCTAAACGTGATACTATCGCTCTGCCCGTCTTTTACATTGATGGTATTTTTAGAAGGTTCAAAATATAGTGCTTCGGTATTAATTAAAGAATTGTCTTTGGAGTTGAACACATAGCCAAACACATTTTCTTTGCTGGCCATTAGCGTAACCGGGTCTTTACGGTTGGCTTTGGTAAATTTCTTCAGCTCTACCTTGGCCACTTTGCCACCTTTGGTATTTACCCAAACCCTCAGCTCGTTGTTTTCTATCATCACCATTTTGTTTTCACCTGTTTGGAAAACTTTGGTAGTGGTATCTTTCACATTGTTGGTGTCAGCTACTTGCGTTTTGGCCGCATCGTTTTGCACTTTGGCAGCGAACTTTTTCACGCTATCCTGCACATGGGCAATGGAGTCTTTCGCCATCTGCTCCTTCTTCAACTGCTCCTCATTGGGGGCGTTCATGTATATGTAGCCGATAACGAGAGCCACAATTAATAGTAAACCTATATAGGAATTTCTGTCCATTCTGTTTTTAAAAATAAGTGTGCGAAATTAGGGACAAAAGCCGATAGACGAAAGACGAAAGAATGGGACGTTGGGAATAGGGGATGGAGGGTGTGATATGATGAGTGAAGAGGAAATGTGAAGGGTAAATTGTACGCTGAAATATTTATGCCTTCGCAAGACTCTGTCTTGTGAATTACATACTGCAAGTTTTTAACTTGCGTGCACCAAGTTCTCGTCAGTCTGGAGACTGACCATATGGAAATCACAAGTTACGCTTCGCTAAACTTGCGATGGCGTAAATGTGAAGGGTAAATTGTACGCTGAAATATTTAGGCCTTCGCAAGACTTTGTGTTCTGAATCTCATACAGCAAGTTTTCAACTTGCGTAATTGTCTGAATCACGGATTACACAGATTGAAAGATTAACACGGATTTTAACAGTATAAAAATCCGTGAAATCCGAGTAATCCCCTTAATCCGTGATTCAGACAATCCCCCCAAACAACTTCTCCAATCTTTC